>JAFXUP010000059.1 GCA_017524905.1 Acholeplasmatales bacterium
AATGTTTAGATGCGCAACAATTAAAAATGCTGTTATTGTAACAACAAAATCTACTATTAGACAATGGCGAAATGAAGCTATGACTAAATTCCGTCATGAGGATGGTAGTCCTATGTTTGAGGTTTATCCTAAACATGATTCATATTCATTTAGAGAATTAATGAAAGAACTTGTGAAGGATAAAGAAGCTAAGAATTCTAATGCTTTAAAGGTTTATTTAGTTTCTACAGAACAAATAAAATCTGAAGATACTTTAAATTTCATTAAAGAAAGTGGAGAATATTTTGGATTAAAGAATGCGGCATATAATCCGATTCCATTTGTTCCAGCCGAAGAAAAGGTAATAGATACTGATTTAAGTACAATTATTTCTTTAAAGCATTTAGATATTTTAAAAAAGAGATTATTTTTAGAGCTTTCAAGAGAAATCAAAGAAAGCTTAGATAATAACGAAAAATACAAGAAGATAACTACATTTAATGTATATGGTTTCTTTACATATGAATTTGATGAAGCATCTAAATGCTTTATTCCTACTAATAAAGAATTATATGATGAAAAGAATCCATCTGATTCTGTTGTTTTAAATGAAATAAAATTATTAAAGGATTATACAAAAAAGCTTTCTTTAATTGAGGAAAGAAAAGCATATATTGAAAATGAATTAAATACATTAAAAGAAAAATATTCATATGCTGATAAGAGGTTAGTTGATTTATTAATTTTTGATGAGGTACAGGATTTATTATATGACTTTAGTCAAAAGGGTCATAAAGAACAATTGTTACAAGAATTTGTTGCTAATATTCAAAAGAAATATTGCATCTTAATTTCTGCTACACCTATCAAAAATGATTTAAATGATATATTTAATCTATTATATATGGTTGATAAGAATAGATTAGGTGAAACTAAAGAAAAGGCTGAGAACAAATTCTATAATGCTTATTGTGGTGGTGCTAAATCGTTAGCTGAAATGGCATCATCTAGTGATGCTCAGTTAAGATTTAAAAAATTGAATGGATTAATTAATTCGATGTTTACAAGAAAGAGATTATATGACTCTGATGTCATCGAATCAATTAGACGTCATTCTGCAACATTAGAAGAAATAGCTAATGCTAAAGAATTAGGAAGAGATGATTATGGTGGACAAGCCTTTATGAAGCTTATAGGTGCTATTAGAAGATCTAAGGCTATGCTTGAAACTAGTGAATATGAATCATTTATTTCTAAATATATTAGACCTTTATTCCCTAAATATAATTTATCTAATGAGATATTTAAGGATGCATTCTTAAAATTATCTGATTATGTTGATAATTCAGCTAAAATTTGTATTAGAAGATTAGAATATGAATTAAGAATGGATTTAATAGGTTTTAATGTTTATGATAGATTTATGGAAAATTATCGTCTTGTTTTAAAATGTGAACAAGAAGGAAATAAAGATGATGTTTATAAAACAGCTATAAAAACGTGTGATTTATTAATTAATTACATTAATAGAGGATTATTAGCATTTTATAG
>JAFXUP010000060.1 GCA_017524905.1 Acholeplasmatales bacterium
TATCAATAAAGGCGATATTATAACCTTATATACAGATGGTATTACTGAGGCAAGAAATATTGAAGGTGATTTCTATGGTGATGATAGATTAATTAATTTCTATAATAAAGAGGATTTTGATTCATTAATAGAACTTCAATGTAAGCTTAAGGATGATGTTAAATATTTTGTAAATGAAGCTCCTCAAGCTGATGATATGACAATATTAATATTAGAATATCGAGGAGATGTTGTTTCAACAAAGCAATTAGAGGTAACATCTAAAAAAGAAAATCTTGAAGAGGTATTAGAATTTTCAAGACAATTTGTTGAAGAAAATAAGATTAGTCAGATTGGTGTTCAATTAGAATTAATTATTGATGAATTGTATTCTAATGTAAATAAATATGCTTATGGTGGAGAAGTTGGATTATTCTTCTTAAGATTATCTTACAATAAAACTAAGCATATGCTTTCTATGACATTTATAGATCATGGACCTGAATTTAATCCGTTAAAAACTGAGGCAAAAATAGTAGAAGATGAGAATGCTAAGGAAGGCGGATTAGGTATTTTAATTGTTAAGAATTTTGCTGATAGTATCACATATAATAGAATTGACAATAAAAATATTTTATTAATTAAAAAGCTTGTTTAGGATATAAGGGATTGCTTAAGGCAATCCCTTATTAATAGAAAAAATCGATTTTATACAATTGAATTATGTGATATTGTAGTATTTTTGGCAATCCCTTTATTTAATTGCTAAAATGTGCTAAAATAATTATCGACTGGAGGAAGCGTTATGGAAAATAGAATTAAAAATTTTATTCAAGAACATAATTTAATAATAGAAGAGCCTATTATTTGTGCTACCTCTGGTGGTGTTGATTCTGTATGCTTAATTAATATTTTACATAATTTAGGATACAAGGTTGTTTTAGCTCATGTTAATCATCATAAAAGAGCTCAATCAGAAATAGAAGAAAAAGCAATGAAGGATTTAGCTTCAAAGCTAAATTGTCCTTTTGAATTATTAGAATATTATTATGATGGGCAAGATAATTTTCATAATGATTCTCATAATGCTAGATATGATTTTTTTAAAAAATTATGTATTAAATATAATACAACTACCATTGCTTCAGCTCATCATTTAGATGATCAAATTGAAACAATTTTAATGAAGCTTATGGAAGGATCTAATTTATATGGCTATGGTGGTATTTCAATTTGCTATAATGATGGTAAATTTAGAGTTATAAGACCACTTTTATGTGTAACTAAAGATGAGCTTTATGATTATGCTAAACGAATGAATTTAGAATATTTTGAGGATTCATCTAATCAAGAGGATGATTTTTTAAGAAATAGACTTCGTCATCATGTAATTCCTTTATTAAAGAAGGAATGTGCTGATTTAGCAAATAAAACATTAGAATATAATATTTTAGTTAAGGAAGCCTTTGATTATATTAGAAAGGATTCAATTAAATATTTAAATGAATCTGATAATAAAATAGAAATTGAATCTTTTAATAAGCTTGATATAGCTTTAAAAAAGGATATTATTTCATTATTGCTAGAAAGAAATGATATAAGAAAAAATAATAATATTATCCTAGCTATTTTAAAAATGTTAGATAATTCTTTTGGTACAAAAAAGCTTAAGCTTAATAATGATAATGTTTTTGTTAGAAGCTATAATTATGCATATTTAGAAAAAACAAATGAAAATAATATAGATTCTATAAGCGTTAATAAGGATGATATAGTAATTTATAATAATAAATATAAATTTTACTTCAGCGAGGCATTACCTAATTCTAATGCAAAATACATAAGGTTGTGCTATAATAAGTTGAAATTACCTTTTATAATTAGAAGTAAAGCAGAAGGTGATACCATTAAATTAGGTATTGGTAATAAAAAGGTAAGTAGAATATTAATTGACGCTAAGGTAAGAAAGGATGATAGAATATCAATTCCTATTATTACTGATAGTGAAAACGAAATTTTATGGGTATATAATTTTGCTAAATCAGAAGATGTTGTAGCATCTAAGCAAAATGGTGATATCTATTTTATTTGTGAGGTTTTATAATGTTAGAAAATGATATTAAAAAAGTAAGTGTTTCAGTTGAAGAATTAGCTTTAATGAATAAAAGATTAGGTAGTCAAATATCTAAGGATTATGAAGGAAAATGCCCTATGCTTGTAGGCTTATTAAAGGGATGTTTACCTTTTATGTCTGATTTATTTAAGAATATAACAATACCATGTACAATCGATTATTTTAAAGTATCTTCATATAAGGGTACACAATCAACAGGCGTTATTAACGTTAAGGGTGAATGTCCTGATGTAGATGCTAAGGATGTAATTATTGTAGATGATATTTTAGATACAGGAAGAACATTAAAGGCAGTTAAGGAATTATTAATAGCTCATGGAGCTAAATCAGTAAAGGTTTGTGTTTTATTAGATAAGCCTGAAGGAAGAAAGGTTGGAATTTCAGCTGATTATGTTGGCGGAAATGTTCCTAATGAATTTGTTGTAGGATATGGACTTGATTATAACGATTTATATAGAAATCTTCCTTATGTAGGTGTTTTAAAAGACGAAATCTATCAAAAGTAAGGAGGATTTTAAAGTGCAAGATAACAATAACAAAAATCAAAATCCAAATAATGGCAACAATAAGCGTCAACGCTTTAAATTTGATATTATATCAATCTTATTAGTTATTTTAGCCATTGTTGCGGTTATATTATTTATTAGACAGTTTACTCAAGCTCAGGTTAAGCAATTAACTATTGAGGATTTCTTTAAATATGTTGATGCAGGAAATATTAAAGGCCAATTAGCAGGTGCCCCTGCAGGATATGAAAACTATGATTTATATAAGATTAGTGGTTCTGTTTTAATTGATGGAAAAACTTCTAATTTCTATGTATATATTACTGGTGCTAACTTAGAAGAAATTGTTCAAAAGGATGGCGTTCAGGTAATGATGAACGCATTACAGCCTAATGTATGGTTATCTATTTTAGTATCATTAATACCTTCATTAATTTTAATTGGATTATTAATTTGGATGATGCGTAGTCAAGGTGGTAATTCTAAAGCATTTGATTTCGCTAAATCAACAGCTAAGCTTTCTAAATCAAAAACTGTAACATTCGCTGATGTTGCTGGTTGTGATGAAGAAAAAGCAGAATTAGTTGAAATTGTTGATTTCTTAAAGAATCCAAAGAAATATTCAGATATTGGAGCAAGAGTACCAAAGGGTGTATTATTATTTGGTTCTCCAGGTACAGGTAAAACATTACTTGCTAAAGCTGTTGCTGGAGAAGCAGGTGTACCATTCTTCTCTATTTCAGGTTCTGATTTCGTTGAAATGTTTGTAGGTGTTGGTGCTGCGCGTGTAAGAGATATGTTTAAAACAGCTAAGCAAAATTCACCTTGTATTGTATTTATCGATGAAATTGATGCTGTAGGTAGACAAAGAGGTGCTGGTATTGGTGGCGGTCAAGATGAAAGAGAACAAACTTTAAACCAATTATTAGTTGAAATGGATGGTTTCACTAATAATACAGGTATTATTGTTATGGCTGCAACAAATAGACCAGACGTATTAGACCCTGCTTTATTAAGACCAGGTAGATTTGATAGACAAATTACTATTGCCAACCCAGATGTTAAGGGTAGAGAAGCTATTTTAAAGGTTCATGCTAGAAATAAAAAATTCGATAAGGAAGTTAATTTTGAGGCTGTAGCAAGAAGAACACCAGGATTTAGTGGTGCAGAGCTTGAAAATATTTTAAATGAGGCTGCATTACTTGCTGCAAGAGCTAATAGAACATCTATTAATATGCAAGATATTGATGAAGCTACAGATAGAGTAATGATGGGTCCTGCTAAGAAGAGTAGAGCTATTTCTGAAAAGGAAAAGAACATTATTGCTCACCATGAGGCTGGCCATGCTGTAATTGGTTTAAAGCTTGAAAATGCTAATATTGTTCAAAAGGTTACTATTATTCCTAGAGGACAAGCAGGTGGATATGCATTAATGCTTCCTGAAGAAGAGCATTATTTATATACTAAGCAAGATTTCTTAGATAAAATTACTGGCTATTTAGGTGGTAGAGTATCAGAGGAATTAAATTTCAATGATGTAACTCAAGGTGCATCTAATGACTTTGAACAAGCAACTAAGATTGCTCGTGCAATGGTTACTGAATATGGTATGAGTGATTTAGGTCCTATCCAATATGAACAACAATCAGGAAATGTATTCTTAGGAAGAGATTATCTAAAGGATAAGAACTTCTCTGATCAGGTTGCTCAAGATATTGATAAGGAAGTTAGAAAGATTATTGAAGCATGCTATGAAAGAGCTAAAAAGTGTTTACAAGAAAACATGGATTTAGTTGAATTAATTGCTCAATATTTAATTAAGGTTGAAACATTAACTAAGCAAGATATTGATGAAATTGTTGAAACTCATCATCTTGGTTGGTATGAAAGACAAGAAGAAGCTAAAGCACAAGCTGCAAAAGAAGCAGAAGAAAAAGCTAAAGCAGAAGAAAAGGCTCAATCAGAAGAAGCTTCTAAAGAAACATCTAATTCTACTTTTGATGAATTAAAAGAAGATTTAGAATCAAATTTAGAATCTGAAAAAAAGGATACAACTGATGAGACTAGATAAGTTCTTAAAGGTTTCACGCCTAATTAAGCGTAGAACATTAGCTCATGATGCAGCAGAAGGCGAAAAAATAATGGTTAACGATAAAATCGCTAAACCATCAAAGGATCTTCAAATAGGCGATATTATTACTATTGAATTTGGTAATAAGATTGTTAAAATAAAGGTTCGGTCTTTTGAAGTTTCTACTAAAAAAGAAGATGCATCTAATATGTATGAATTTGTATCTGAAGAGAAAAAAGAAATATAAATTATTAAGATGTTGGTAACGAAAGTTATCAACATCTTTTTTTTCTTTTTATTTAAATTTTTTAAAAGTTTTGAAAAATCTTACTATTATTTATATGGAGGATAACAAAAATGAATAAAGAAATAGAAACAAAAGAGTATTTTAATGATTTAAACAAAATTAAAGAAACAATAAGACAAAATCAAAACAAGGCAATGGTATATGTTAATTCACAAATGATATTAACTTATTATCAAATCGGTACTATCATAAACCAAAGAAAGACATGGGGCTCTAAATACATTCAAAATCTAGCTAATGATTTAAAAGAGTATGGTAAGGGATTCTCTCGAGCTAATCTTTATGAAATGATGAAGTTTGCAGATTTCTTTGATGAAACTGAAATAATCCAACAACCTGTTGGACAAATACCATGGGGAACAATTATAGTTATTATGCAAAAGTCTAAAGCTCATGAAGAGATGCTTTATTATATAAATGAAACTCATAAGAATGGTTGGAGTCGTTCAATGGTTTTAAATCAAATAGAATTAAAATCATATGAACGTTCATTAATAAAACCATCAGTTACTAAAACTATTAAATCAGATGATTTATCTAAAGAATTATTTAAGGATACATATGTATTTAATTTCATTGATAAAGAAAAGATAAAAACAGAAAAAGATTTAAAGAATCAAATGATAGATAATATTATTAAGTTTTTACAAGAATTAGGACCTGGTTTTTACACTAGCAGGTAAAGAATATAAAATTGTTACCCCAACTAATAAAGAGTTTTATATTGATTTATTAATGTATCATACCAAAATACATGCCTATGTAGTAATAGAGGTTAAAATAGGAGAATTTAGTCCTGAAGATTTAGGACAACTAATGTTTTATGTAAACATAGTTGATAAGCTTGAAAGAACTGATGGTGACAATGAAACTATAGGACTTTTATTATGCAAGGATGCAGATAAATTTGTTGCTGAAACAACACTAGAAAAAACAATGATGAAATTGGGTATTTCAAAGTATAAGCTATTAGAAGATTTACCTTTATATTTGAAAAAGAAATTAAATGGTGTAAAATAATTAAAAGATTGTAAACAAAATATAAATATTATATAATTATTACAATTAAAGGAGCGAATGCTATTATGGAAATTTTAAAGAAAATTTATAAAAAATTACTATTAGTTTTAGCTTATACAGCCGTTGCTTCTCTGGTTTATGGATATTGGTTCCATTCATTATGGCATTTATGGTATGTAACATTAATAACTATTGTTGTAATATATATTATTGGTGCAATTATTTGTTATTTCTATGTTAAAAATGATATAAAACCTAAAGAAATTGAGTCTAAGGTAGATACTCCAAAGGAAATTGAAGCTGAAAATTTACCTGTTGATGAAAATAAAGAAACAAATTAATTTAAAAAAGAGAAATATTGTGATATAATTCTTTTGTAATTTTCTAAATGATGGGAATAAGTAATTTATAAAATTCTTTTTTAGAGAGCTATCGGCAGGTGAAAGATAGTAAAGATATTATAGATGAATCTAGCCCTGATAGAAATCGTATGACTGCGTTAAAGTTAATTAAGTGCTAGCTATTGCTAGAATTAAGGTGGCACCACGGTTAATTCGTCCTTAAAAAGTAGTTTATACTTTTTTAGGACTTTTTTATTTATTAGGAGGATATTTGAAATGTTAGATATTAAATTTGTAAGAGAAAACCCAGAGGTAGTTAAAGAAAACATTAAAAAGAAATTCCAAGATGAAAAACTACCATTAGTAGATGAAGTAATTAATATTGATAAGGAAATTAGAGCTTTAAAGCAAGAAGGTGAAGCTTTAAGAGCATCAAGAAATGATTTATCAAAGCAAATTGGCGCATTAATGAGAGAAAAGAAAATTGATGAAGCTAATAAGATTAAAGAAACAGTTGCGAAAAATAACGCAAGAATTGCAGAAATAGATCCATTACTTGCTAAGCTTGAGGATGATTTAAGAAGCAAAATGCTTATTATTCCAAACATTGTTGATCCATCAGTACCAGTTGGTAAGGATGATAGCCAAAATGTTGAAATTGAAAGATTTGGTGAACCAGTTGTTCCAAATTATGAAATTCCTTATCATGCAGATATTATTGCTAAATTCAATGGATTAGATAAGGAAGCATCAGGTAGAACATCAGGAAATGGCTTTTATTATTTAATTGGTGATATTGCAAGATTACATTCAGCAATGCTTGCTTATGCTAGAGATTTTATGATTGATAAAGGATTTACTTATTGTATTCCACCATTTATGATTCATTCAGATGTTGTTAATGGCGTTATGTCATTTGCTGAAATGGAAAATATGATGTATAAAATTGAAGGCGAAGATTTATATTTAATTGGTACTTCTGAGCATTCAATGATTGGTAGATTTAAAGGTCAAATTATAAAGGAAGAAGAATTACCTATTACTTTAACTTCTTATTCACCTTGCTTTAGAAAAGAAGTAGGTGCTCATGGTATTGAAGAGCGTGGTATTTATAGAGTACACCAATTTGAAAAGCAAGAAATGGTTGTATTATGTAAGCCAGAAGATTCAATGAAATGGTATAACAAGATGTGGAGCTTTACTGTTGAATTCTTTAGAAGCTTAGATGTACCTGTAAGAACATTAGAATGCTGTACAGGTGATTTAGCTGATTTAAAGGTTAAATCATGTGATGTTGAAGCTTGGTCTCCAAGACAAAAGAAATATTTTGAGGTTGGTTCTTGTTCAACTTTAGGTGATGCTCAAGCTAGACGTTTAGGTATTAGAACAAAGGGTGAAGATGGCACTTATTTAGTTCATACTTTAAATAATACAGTATTAGCTACTCCAAGAGGATTAATTGCTGTATTAGAAAATAATTATAATGAAGATGGTTCTGTTAGAATCCCTAAGGCATTAAGACCTTATATGGGTGGAAAAGAAATTATTAAATAAATATAAAAAGAAAAAAGCCCAATTTTTAAGAAAATTGGGTAAAACTTTTATTTAATACTTTCAATTTAAATATTCTTCTAAAATGTGTTTAATTTCATTTGGGGAGAGTGTTTTGTTTTGAAGAATATTTAACTTCTCCTTTCTTCTTTATTTTTGCACTTATATTGTACAAAATAAAAAACGCATAATTTATTAAATAATGTGTAAAATAATTTAAAAAAAATGTGAAAATTTGGAGGCACAAATGTTTTTAACAGATGCACAAGAAAATATTAAGCAAACTGCAACTATTGATTGGCAGCTTGTTTTAGATAAGGTTGTTGAATGGTGTACAACAACTGGTATAAGAGTAATTATTGCTTTAATAATTTGGTTTATTTCATTTAAAATTATTAATTTTTTCACAAAGCGTATTTATAAAAAATTAATGAATAAAAAGCAGGATGCTACTTTATCTAAGGTTTTATGCAATATGGCAAGAATTGCCTTAAAGATATTAGTAGTAGTTGCTTTAGTAGCTTATGTTGGTATTGAAACAGCATCTATTTCAGCTGTTATTGCAGCATCAGGTGTAGGCTTATCTTTAGCCTTACAGGGTACTTTATCTAATTTTGCTGGTGGTGTAATTATTATTATCATGAGACCATTTAAATTAGGTGATTTTATTACTACTAATGGAGAAATGGGTACTGTTGAAGATATTAAATTATTCTATACAACAATTATTACACCTGATAATAAGGTTGTTTATATTCCAAACTATACTTTAGCAAATAATGTTATTGTAAATGTATCTGTTAAGGATACAAGAAGAGTAGAGGTTGTTATGCCTGTTAGCTATTCAGCTGATGTTGAATTAGCTAAAAAGCTTGTTAAGGAAGTAGCATTAAGAAATGAATTAGTTTTAAGAGACCCTGCTCCTTTTGCTGAGGTAGCTGAATATGCTGATTCATCAATTAATATCAAATGTAGAGTTTGGTGTAAAAATGCTGATTACTGGAATGTTAATTGGTATTTATTATCAGAAATTAAGAAAGAATTTGATTTAAATAATATCGAAATTCCTTTCAATCAAATCGATGTACATCTTAAAAAGGATGATGAAGAAGTGGTATCTAAATAATGATACCTTTTTTCTTTTTATATAAAGCCCCTTTAATATTATTTTATTGTTTTGAATAAATGTAATACTTATTGAAAAGAGCTTTTTAAAATGATAAAATAGATAAAAATTGATAAATTTAAGGAGATAACCATGGCTTATTATTATAGTGAACCATCACACACATTTAGTGAGTATTTATTAGTACCAGGATATTCAGATGAAAATGCTATTCCTGATAAGGTTTCTTTGAAGACACCTTTAGTTAAATTTAAAAAAGGTGAAGAACCTAAAATTACTATGAACATTCCTTTAATTTCTGCAATCATGCAATCTGTATCTAACGATACAATGGCTGTTGCGTTAGCTAAGGAAGGCGGAGTTTCATTTATTTATGGATCTCAAACTATTGAAGCTCAAGCTGAAATGGTTAAAAAGGTTAAAGCTTATAAGGCTGGTTTTGTTACTTCAGATTCTAATTTAACACCTGATGCAACTTTAAAAGATGTATTAGCTTTAAAGGAAGAAAAGGGTCATTCAACTGTTGCTGTTACTGAAGATGGAACACCTAACTCAAAGCTATTAGGTATTGTTTCAAGTAGAGATTATCGTGTTTCTAGAATGGAATTAACTGAAAAGGTTAAGGATTTTATGACACCTTTATCAAAGCTTGTTACAGCTCCTTTAGGAACTTCTTTAAAAGAAGCTAATGATATTATTTGGGAGCATAAGCTAAATTCTTTACCTATTGTTGATAAGAATGGATGTCTTGTTGCTTTCGTATTTAGAAAGGATTATTCTTCTCATAAGGAAAATCCAAATGAATTATTAGATAATCATAAACGCTACATTGTTGGAGCTGGTATCAATACAAGAGACTACGAAGAGCGTGTTCCTGCTTTAGTTGAAGCTGGTGCTGATGTTTTATGTATTGATTCAAGCGAAGGTTATTCAGCTTGGCAAGCAAATACAATTAAGTTTATTAGAGAAAAATACGGTGATACTGTAAAGGTTGGTGCTGGTAATATTGTTGATAGAGAAGGATTTAGATTCTTAGCTCAAGCTGGTGCTGATTTTATCAAAATCGGTATTGGTGGTGGATCTATTTGTATTACTAGAGAAACTAAGGGTATTGGTCGTGGTCAAGCTACTGCTGTAATTGAAGTAGCTAAGGCTCGTGATGAATATTATAAAGAAACTGGTATTTATGTACCTATTTGTTCAGATGGTGGTATTGTACATGATTATCACATCACATTAGCATTAGCTATGGGTGCTGATTTCTGTATGCTAGGAAGATATTTCGCTAGATTTGATGAATCACCTACAAATAAGGTTTTAGTAAACGGTAATTATATGAAGGAGTACTGGGGCGAAGGAAGTGCACGTGCTCGTAACTGGCAAAGATACGATTTAGGTGGTGCAAAGAAGCTATCATTTGTGGAGGGTGTAGATTCTTATGTACCTTATGCAGGTCCACTTCATGATAATCTTGCTATTACTTTAAGCAAGATTAAGCACACAATGTGTAATTGTGGTGCGTTATCTATTCCAGAACTACAAGATAAAGCTAAGCTAACATTAGTTAGTAGTGTTTCTATCGTAGAAGGTGGAGCACACGATGTAGTTGTTAAAGATAGGGATAACAATTAAGTACAGTATTAATGGTAGAGTATGCTTTACACTCTACCATTTTTTCGTCTTATAAATATTATTTATAAGAATTAAAATAA
>JAFXUP010000061.1 GCA_017524905.1 Acholeplasmatales bacterium
ATCAATAAAAGCCTTCATAAAAATATTATCATTTTTAATCATATTTTCTAAAGTAATAGAAATACCACCAAGTAAATAAATTCCACCAGTAGGAATAGTAACTAAAGCAATATTTCCAGCAGCAGCTCCATATAATTCAATAAAGAATTTAAGTGATTCATTACATAATTTACTTTTATTAGTAACTCCATTTTTTAAAATTTCTGAATTTAAAGCAATTTGTTCTAATGAATTTTCTGTTCCTTCATAAGCATTTATTTTCTTTGATAATTCTGTATCTTTTTCTATATTTAATTCTTTAAGTAAAAATTTATATATTGGAACAATTGATTGACCACATGTTCCTCTTTCTACAGAAACATGATCAATATTATAATATTCTTCTAAAAATTTCATATATTTAAATTGTCTTTCATTTCTTGATGGGAAATCATAATGTCCTCCTTCAGATGGATTAACTAAATAATATTTTTCTTCTGGTTTTTTTGTAAGGAAACCCATACCTAAACCAGTACCAGGACCGAATGTAACTTTAACTCCATTTGGATCTACAGGTACATCATTTATAATAGAATAATCTTGTTCTTTTAATAATTTTGTTTGAATACCATAACCATTTGCACTAAAATCATTTAAGAAAATTACTTTATCAATTTTAAATTTTTTAGCAAGGTCATTTCCTTTAACAGAAGGCCAATGTGCAACATTAGTAAATTTAAGTACTGTATTATCTTTAATAGGACCAGGAACACCAAAAACAGCAAATTTAGGATATTCATGAGTACCTACATAAGGTTCTAAATATTTACCAATTAAATCTTCTACACTTTCAAAATCAAATGAATGTAATTTTTTAACATCAATTAATTGAGGTTGATCATCAGGAATTGATGAAATAATTGCTAATCTCAATCTTGAATTTGTACCTCCGACATCACCAACTAAAACAGGGACTCTAACATCAGGTTTAGCTCTACCAAATAAAATAGTTAATTCTTCTATTTCTTTTGCAATTTTATCTGTTATTTCTCCTGGTAATGCTCTCCAAATCCAATTCCTACCATCTGTAATACCTGGTCTATTCATTCTACTATCAGAATCTAATCCAAGGAAATCTTGCATTGTTCCAATAAATAAATCAGATACACTTGCAAAACCTGCTCTTAATATTGGTATTCTTAAATCTCCACCTGGTTCTACATTTAAGAATTTTTCAGCTAATTCTCTATCTTCTGGTGAAAGTGCTTTTTGCCATCCTTCAATAGAATCATTATCATGTGTTCCAATATAGCAAACTGAATTTGAAGGATAACTATAAGGTAAATAATCAGAAACTTCTCTTGAATCAAAAGCAAATTGTAATAATTTCATACCAGGATAACCAGAATATTCTCTTAAATGAAGTACTTCTTTAGTTAAATAACCTAGATCTTCAGCAATGAAATTAATATCAGGTAATTGTTCATGAAGTGCATCAATAAAAGCTTCATCAGGTCCTTTAATCCATTTTCCATATCTTGCAGTTTTATGTCCAAATGGAACAGCATAATAACTTTCTAAACCTCTAAAATGATCAATTCTAATAGTATCAAATTTCTCACCAGTTGCTCTTAATCTTCTAATCCACCAAGCGAAATCATCTTGTTCCATTCTATCCCAATTATATAAAGGATTACCCCATAATTGACCATCAGCAGTGAAAGCATCAGGAGGTACACCAGCAACA
>JAFXUP010000062.1 GCA_017524905.1 Acholeplasmatales bacterium
ATTAATTATTTAATTAAGTTATTATTTAAATATCATTTTATTTAAATTATAACATTTTATCTATAACAAAATTTTAATAATCTGATATGTAGCATCTTTAATCCATTTATTAAATCTAATTAAAGTTTTAAAGTCCTTCTAAATCAGCATCTAAATCATCATCATCATCTATTTTTCTTTTAAAAGTAATTGTAGTAGTTGGTTTATCTTGAAAATTTTCTAAATATGAAATAAGCATATCTTCAGTTACTTTCTCTCTAACGGCTCCCGCCATACCATTTCTTATTATCATATCTTCAACTGCTTTTGCTTTTTCTGGTCTTACAAGTTTAACATTATTTACTATCATTAAAAACGTTTAAATTATAAAAAATAATTCTTACATCTTTCTATTGCATCTTTTGTCATAAAACTTTGTAAATAAACAGTTCTTTTTTCCTCTGATTCTTGCATCTTCTTTTTTTCTTCTGCTGATACTTGTCTATTTTGTTGATTCATAAGAGCTTCTTCTATTTCTTTGGTATTCATTTTATTTCAATGGATTAAAATTAAAACTTAAAATAAATGCATAATTTTAAAATTAATTAATAAAATTTAAACATAAAAATTTAATTATTAATGGTTGATACATTAAACGCCCCTCAAATAATAGAACATATAAATAATCCTTTAAATTACACCCCCTTTGACGTAAAATGGATACCATGTTCAGCAAAACTCGTAGTAACCGGTCAAACTCCCCGAGCAAAAGGAATAATACAAATATATCAAATGAACAAAGGTAAACTTGAAGTAGTATCAGAATTTCATAAAGACTATGGCTTTAAATGTAGCACATTTGGAGCGGCATCTTTTGCATCACGTGATTTAGCTGTAGGAGACTTTGAAGGTAACCTAATGATATATAATTTAGAAAAAGGTACACCCTCTTTTGAGATAAAAAAGGCACATAAATCAATAATAAACGCAATGGATGGAATAGGAGGAACAGGAAACATAGGTCCTGCAGAATTAATAACAGCAGGAAGAGATGGTAGTGCAAAGATGTGGGACCCCAGAATGAATAAAGCAGTTATGGAGTTCGAACCTGCTCCAGGAGAGAAGGTATTACCTGAATGTTGGGCAGTTAGTTTTGGTAATTCATATAATAACGAAGAAAGATGTGTTGGTTTAGGATATGATAATGGAGATGTTAAATTATATGATTTAAGAACTACTACATTAAAATGGGAAACTAATTTAAAAAATGGTATATGTAGTATAGAATTTGATAGAAAAGATATACCAATGAATAAAATGGTAGTAACCACTTTAGAATCTAAATTACATGTTTTTGATTTAAGAACTCAACATCCTGATTTAGGCTTCGCTGGTCTAAGTGATGCAGCACATAATAGTACTATATGGGGATCTAAATTTTTACCACAAAATAGAGATATATTTATAAGTATGGGTGGTAATGGAGCAGTCAATTTATATAAATATAATTATCCTAATCAAAGAAGTGTTATGGATGAAAATAATATACCTAAAGGAGTTATTGGATCACTTACTGTTTTAAATACTAAAGATATTACTACTCAACCTATTATTGGGTTTGATTGGCATCCCGATAAAATGGGATTAGCTTGTTTAGTTGCTTTGGATCAAAGTGTTAAAGTGGAATTAGTAACGAGATTAAATTTATATTAAAATATTATTTTTTTATAATATTAA
>JAFXUP010000063.1 GCA_017524905.1 Acholeplasmatales bacterium
GCAATAAAAAATAGACGTCCAACAATCATTAATGCTATTGTTGCAACTGATGAAAAGGTATTACCAATGGTTGCTCCAGGTAAGCCAATCGACGATATTATGTTAAAATAATTACAAAAAAGGCCTTGATAGGCCTTTTTTTAAATTAATTAAATATGCAATAAAAAAATGGACCTAAGTCCATTTTCTTATTTTTTATAGGAATTATTTATTGCAGAAATTAATGCATGAATTGATGCACAAATGATATCATCATTAATACCAGTACCCCAATATTCTTTATCGTTAATTAGGATTGATACATAAGCTGCAGCTTCAGCTCTTGATGATGATTCAAGTGAATGCTCCATATAATTTGTTAATTGATAATCTAAATGTAATGTTTGCTTAATTGCATTAGATACAGCATCAAGTCTACCATTACCATGAGCTAAATGCTCAATTGTTTTACCTTTAAAATTAATTGAAAGCATTACTTTAAATAAATTACCTTCTCTAATGAAATGATATTCATTTAATTCTAAAGGACTAGATAGATTTACGAAATTCTTAACAAAGATAGATTCTACATCAGAAGGAGTTAATTCCATATGATTCTTATCAGAATAATCCTTAACTGTATAACCTACATTTTCTCTCATCTTTTGAGGAATATCTAAACCAAAATTTGTTTCTAGAATATAACAAATTCCACCTTTTCCTGATTGAGAATTAATTCTAATAACATCAGCAGAATATTCTCTTGAAACATCCTTAGGATCTAAAGGAAGATAAGGTACAGTCCATTTATCAGGATTGTTGTTTTTAATATATTTTAAGCCCTTAGAAATAGCATCTTGATGTGAACCAGAAAATGCTGCAAATACAAATTTACCAGCATAAGGTTGTCTATCATAAACCTTCATTTCAGTTACTGATTCATATAGCTTTTGAATTTCTGGTAAATCATGGAAATCAAGAATAGGATCAACGCCATGTGTAAACATATTTAAAGCTAATGTTACAATATCTACATTTCCTGTTCTTTCACCATTACCGAATAATGTACCTTCAATTCTATCAGCACCAGCAAGTAAGCCTAATTCAGCATCAGCAACACCTGTACCACGGTCATTATGTGGGTGAAGTGAAATGATTATAGAATCTCTTTTATGTAAATTTTTATGCATATATTCAATTTGAGATGCATAAACATGAGGTAAGCTCATTTCAACTGTTGCAGGTAAATTGATAATTAATTTTTTATCAGGAGTTGGACTAAATACATCGATTACAGCATTACAAACCTCTAATGCATAATCCATTTCAGTTCCTGTAAAGCTTTCTGGTGAATATTCAAATAAGAAATTACCAGGAGTTTTTTTAGCATAATCAACTAAAAGCTTTGCACCATCAACAGCGATTTTTAAAATTTCTTCCTTAGATTTTTTGAAAACCTGTTCCCTTTGAGCTAAAGAAGTAGAATTATATAAATGCACAACAGCTCTATGACATCCTTCTAATGCTTCAAATGTTTTCTTAATAATATGTGGTCTTGCTTGAGTTAAAACTTGAACAGTAACATCCTCAGGAATTAAATCTTGATCAATTAACATTCTTAAAAATTCATATTCAGTTTCACTTGCAGCAGGGAAACCAACCTCTATTTCCTTAAAGCCAATTTTAACAAGCATCTTAAAAAATTCAATTTTTTGATCTAAAGTCATTGGCTTAATTAATGCTTGATTACCATCTCTTAAATCAACACTACACCAAATTGGTGCTTTATCGATATACTCTTTTTTCACCCAATCTGTAGACTGAGTAGGTGGCATAAAATAGCCCCTTGAATACTTTTCATAACCTTCCATTTCAAATACCTCCATTAGAAATTATTATAATAATTTCAAATTTAAAAAAATTATATCACAAAAAACTACTTATAGTCAATTTATCTATAGTGAAAATGCTTTAGTTTTTATATATATAAATATATAAACTTTTCAAATTTTTGAATTTGTGTTATGATATAGCCTGTATGGAGGTAGGGTATATGAAAAAACTATTAATGCTATTTGTTACTTTTTTCAAATTGGGAATAGTTAATTTTGGTGGTGGTTATGCCTTATTGCCATTATTACAACGTGAATTTTGTGAAAGAAAAAAGTGGTTAACAGATGATGAAATAGCAGACTATTACGCAATTGGTCAATGTACACCAGGAGCTATTGCTGTCAATGTTTCTACATTTGTTGGATATAAAATTAAGGGAGTTTTAGGTGGTATTGTTGCTACTATAGGATTTGTTTTTCCTGCTTTAATTATTATTTCTGTTATTGCATCAGTTTTAACTAATTTTGCAGATGTTGAACAAGTTAAATCAGCATTTGTTGCAATAAGAGTTTGTGTATTTGTTTTAGTCTTAAAGGCAATTATTGGTTTAGCAAAAAATTCATTAAAGGATTTACCTCAATTAATTATTGCTGTTTTAGTATTATTCTTATCAATTTTTGTAAAAGCTATTCCTTTATATTTATATGTAATTGTTGCTGGTTTAGCAGGTATAATTATTGGCTTATATAAAGAAAAGAAAAAGAATAAGAATGTAAAAATTGAATCTGATGTAAAAAAAGATTCAGAAGAAACTACTGAAGAAACTATAGATATTCAAGAAAAAGAAAATAATCATTTAGATATGAAAGCCATTGGTAAAAATTTATTGTATTATTTTTTAGGCTTTATAGTAGGTATCACCTTAGGATTAGTTGGACTTCCTATTAGTATTTTTGTTAAGAATAAGAAATTTAAGGAAGGTTATTATACAACATTCCTATTATGGACTTTAATTGCTTTATTGTTAGTTATTTATTTAATCAATAACAATAATTTAATATTTATGAATTTATTTGGTCAATTCTTTAGAGTTGGTATTTGTGCCTTTGGTGGTGGATTAGCAACTATTCCATTCTTAAAGGAATTAGGAGAAATGACTGGTTGGTTTTCAATTGATGAATTAGCTAATATGATAGCTATTTCTGAATCTACACCTGGTGCGATGGGAATCAATATGTCAACTTATGTAGGATATGAGGTTATTAATGATTTTTATAATAATATAGCCTTAGGTTATATTGGTGGAACAGTATCAACATTAGGACTTGTTGCTCCTTCAATTTTAGTAATTATTGTTATTTGTCAATTTTTAGAAAAATTTAGAAATGCTAAAGGAGTAGAGTGGGCATTTTATGGCTTACGTGCCGCATCAATTGGCTTAATTGGTAATGCTGCTTATTCAATATTAACACTATCTATTTGTAGTCCAGAAAATGCTAAGGATGCATTTAATTATCATTATCATGGTAATTTCTGGACAGATATTTGGGGCGCATCAAGCGCGGCTATTACAAATTTCTTTAATTATAAGAATTTAGCATTAGGCTTATTTATGGGATTATTGATTTTTAAATTTAAGAAGCATCCAATATTCTATATTGCACTTGCAGCAGTTATTGGTATTGTTTTTCAATTTTAATAGAGGTTATTTATGAGTGTTTTAAAGTGTACAAACGTTTCATTTTCATTTGGAAATAGAACAATTTTAGAAAATGCATCCTTTGTTATGCAAAAGGGTGAGCATATTGGTTTAATAGGTTTAAATGGTGAAGGTAAATCTACATTTATTAAAATGATTACAGGCTCATTAACTCCTGATGAAGGAAAAATTGAATGGGCAAGAAGAATTACAACTGGCTATTTAGACCAATATACAACCCTAACTAAGGGAAAACCTATAATGGAAGTTTTAAAGGAAGCCTTTGATCATATGTATGAATCAGAAGCTTATATGAATTCATTATATGAAAAAATGGCTGATGCTACAGAAGAAGAAATGAATCAAATGCTTGAAGAAACAGGTGAAATTCAATCAGAACTTGAAGCATCAGGATTCTATGAGCTTGAAGCTACAATTTCAGATGTAGCAAATGGTTTAGGCTTAGGTGAAATTGGTCTTGATAAGGATGTATCAGCTTTATCTGGTGGTCAAAGATCAAAGGTTTTATTAACAAAATTAATTTTATCTAAACCAATGATTTTAATATTAGATGAGCCTACAAACTTCTTAGATGAAGAACAAATAAATTGGTTAACTAATTATTTACAAAATTATGAAAATGCCTTTTTACTTGTAAGCCATGATGTTCCTTTTTTAAACAAGGTTATCAATGTAATTTATCATATGGAAGATGGTGTATTAACACGTTATACAGGAAATTATGATCAATTCATGGATATGTATAATTTAAAGAAGCGTCAACAAAATGTAGCTTATGAAAAGCAACAAAAGGAAATTACAAGATTAAAGGATTTCATTGCTAAAAATAAGGCAAGAGTTGCTACAACTGATTTAGCTAAATCAAAACAAAGAATGCTTGATAGAATGGAAATTATTGATAAAGCTAAAGAGCAAATTAAACCTAATTTTAAATTTAAAGAATGTGGTGCATCTGGACGCTTTGTAATAGAGGCAAAGGATTTAGTTATTGGCTATAATGAACCACTTTCTAAAAAGCTTAATTTTGTTATTGAACGTGGTCAAAAGGTAGCTATTAAGGGTGCAAATGGTATTGGTAAATCTACATTATTAAAAACAATGCTTGGAATTATTAAGCCACTTTCTGGTGAAGTAAAGCTTGATTATAATATTCATTATGGCTATTTTGCACAAGAAGAGGAATATTCTAATAAGAATACAGCACATCAAGAAATTTGGGATGCATATCCAGCAATGACTAATGCCGAGGTAAGAGGTGCATTAGCAGCTTGTGGCTTAACTAAAGAAAAGATTGAATCATTAATGATTGTTTTATCAGGTGGAGAGGCTGCAAAGGTTAGATTATGTAAAATAATGCTTTTAGAGTGTAATACATTAGTTTTAGACGAGCCTACAAACCACTTAGATGTTTTAGCTAAAGAGTCTTTAAAAGATGCCCTAAAGGCTTTTAAAGGAACTATAATTTTAGTTTCCCATGAACCAGAATTTTATTCTGATATTGTTACAGATATTTTAAATGCTGAGGAATGGACAACTAAAATCCTATAAGGAGGATTAAAATGCTTATAGAATTTAAAAATGTTAAAGTAGGATATAATCCTGATACAGAAGTTGAAATTAATAATAAAAAATATTTAATTCATGGTGTAATTGATGGAGAAGATATTTTAGTTGAAACTGATGCAAAATATCCATACTTAAAAAAGATTGTTAAACCAAGCCCACATCGTATACCTTTTAATGAAGAAGAGGTTGGTGGAGCTCAATTCCATCATATTGATTATGAATATGAATTAGAGCTTAAGAAAAAATATTTAAATGAATTATTTGCTCCGTTTCATTTAAAAGAAATAAAAATGAATGGAATGGATAATCCATATAATTATCGTAATAAGTCTCAAATGACCTTTAAATTATCTAAAACTAAAAGAATAATTTATGGATTATATGAAGAATATTCACACAATATTATTACAGCTGATAATAATATTTTACAATCAGAAAAAGCTAATTTAGTTATTAAAGAATTAAATAAAATATTAGCAAAGCATAAAATTAGACCATATGATGAAAAAACAAGAACAGGTAATTTACGTCATGTATTAGTAAGATATGGCTTTAATTCAAAGGAATTAATGGTAGTTTTAATTACAAATGGCGAAATGTTTCCTGGAAGAAATAATGTATTAAGTGATTTAAAAAAGCTTAATTTAGGTATTACAACAGTTGTTCAAAATTTTAATTCAAGAGATACATCAATTGTTTTAGGAGATAAGGATAGAGTTTTATATGGACCAGGATTCATTTATGAATATGTTGGTGATTATAAATTTAAAATATCTCCACAAAGCTTTTTCCAGGTTAATACAAATGGTATGAAAAAGCTTTATGATTTAGCTATGAAAAATGCAGGTATTACTAAAAATGATATTGTAATAGATGCATATTCAGGAGTTGGAACAATTTCAATTTTTGCATCAAAATATGCCAAGCAAGTATTTGGTGTTGAATTAAATAAAAACGCAGTTCATGACGCCATTATTAATGCTAAAATTAATAATATTAAAAATGTTGAATTCATTTGTAATGATGCAACAAATTACTTAACTAATTTAGCAAGAATAAAAGAGCATGTAGATGTTGTTATAATGGACCCACCAAGAGATGGTTCAACTAAACCATTTATTAATGCTATAAAATATTTAGGTGCTAGAAAAGCAATTTATATTTCTTGTAACCCTGAAACATTAAAAAGAGATTTATATCAATTCTTTGAAAATGGTTATGTTTTAAAATCAATAGAATCAGTTGATATGTTTCCTAAAACAGTTTCATTAGAATGTGTTGCAGTTTTAGAATTAAAAGAAGATAAGCTAGAAGAAGCTATTAAAAAAGCAAACACTAAAAAATACAATGAAAATAAAATTAAGTATATTCCAAAAGCTGATATTGAAATGATGAGAGAAGATAAATACGAAGCTTTTGGTTTTAAAAATAAGAAAAAGCAATAGAATCCTTATGGATTCTTTTTGTTTTTTAGTAAAAATGATATAATAATTATTGGTGAGATTTATGGAAAAAGATAATGTAAAGGGAATATTAAAAATTTTAAGAATTATGGCTTTAATAAGATCGTTTATTTATCTTATTGGTGGTATTTTAATTATTTTCTTTAACAAAAAATTATTTGATTTTATTTTCATAATTGTTGGTATAGATATAATTTTATTATCAAGCTTAGATTTATTACAAGAATTCTTAGAATTTAATAATCATAGAAGTAATAATAGAATTGGTACATCACTATTAGTACTTGTAATAGGTGTATTAATTTTAGCCATATTTAATGATGATATTTATATTGTTGGTGTTATGTGGGCTTTAGCAACTATTTTAAATTCTTCATTAAAAATTAATGATGGTATAGGTGCAATTGGTAAGCATAGAACATTTAATTTAATAAATTTGGGATTTGCGGTAGTAGAAATAGTATTTTCTATGCTACTTTTATTAGAACCATCATCAACAGAAGAGCATTTTATAATTCATATATATCTTTTAGGAACATCTTTATTAATTGAATCATTAGAAGAATTAATTAAAATGTTTTCTCCATTCTTAATTAAGATGCCAGGTGTTAATAATATTGGTGTTATTCAAAATTTAGCATCTGAAAGAGAAGAAGAAATGCTAAAGGAAGAAGCTGAGCTTATTGGTGAAGTTAAAAATAAAAAAGAAGAAAAAGTAAAAAATAAATAGAAATTTAAAGCTATTAAATTAATTTTTAATAGCTTTTTTGTTTATTGAAAACCAATTTTTAATAAAGTATAATGAAAATAGGTGAGTCAGTATGAAAAAAATAAGAATTTTATTATATAGTTTATTATGCTTAACTATACTAGGAATCATTGTAGGTTCCTTTTGTGATTTAAATATATCTAAGGCAATAGCTGATAAAAACAATACATTTGCTTTATTAATATCAGTTTTAATTCCTACAATTGCTTTTTCAGGGTTAGCCATAGTAGGTGGTGCATTTTTTGCCTTTGCTATAAGAGGAGATTATAAAAAATCTTTAAAGGTATTTTTCTATATTGTTGCAATAGGAATAGTAATAATTTCAGAATATTTTTCAGGAAGAGAATATTTTGGAAAAAATGGCTTTTATAATAAAGCCCCACAAATAGTTGGTTATTTAATTCCAATTATTCCAATATTATTAATGACTTATTTAGGCTTTTATTTATTTAAAAATAATGAAAATAAAAATGCATGGATAATACTTTTAATTGCTTTATTTGCAATATTAATTCCTTATGTATTTTTAATTGAGGGAATAAAGCTATTTGTTCATAGACCAAGATTTAGAATAGTAAATGAAGGATTTGTACCATTTAAGGCTTGGTGGGAAAATTTTAAGGATTATAAGGAGGCTATCTCTTTATATAATGTAACTAAAGAAGATTTTAAATCATTCCCTAGTGGCCATACAGCTGAGGCTACAATGCTATTAATCTTTTCAATATTTATTCCTATGGCAAATACATATTTAAAGAAGTATCAAACACCTGCAATTATATTTAGCATTTGTATGATTCTTATAATGGCTTTAGGAAGAATTTTAGCAGCAGCCCATTATTTATCAGATGTATCTGCAGGAGCTTTTACATTAATTTTATTTGCTATAATAGCATATGAAATTATTATCCATAATAAGAAATTAAATGAAACATTATAATTATAAACAGCCTTAAAGCTGTTTTTTTATTTGATAATTCCAAAATTTCTTTATTTTTATATAATGATTTGTTATAATTATTATCAGTTTGGTAGGGGATAAAAATGCATTACACGTGTACTAAATGTAAATATGAATTTGATGTAGAAATTGTATCACATCCACATCCAATTAATAGCTTTATAAGCGTTGGTGGCTTTGGTTGCCCTATTTGCCGGAAAGCGATGGCAAGATCTAAGGTTTGTCCTAAATGTGGGTCAATAGATTTAAAACAAAGTGTTATGAAAGTAGAGGAAAAGAAAGATGCAAAAAATTAGAGTTCAAGATGATCTATATGAAGCAGTAAATGGCGAATGGCTAGAAAAAGCAGAAATTCCTGCTGATAGACCTACTGCTGGTGGCTTTTCTGAATTAGATCAAAATGTTGAGAAAATCTTAATGAATGATTTCAAGGAATTAAGTGAAGGAACTAAAACTACAAACATCAAAGAAATGCAAGATGCTGTTTTAATTTATAAAAAGGTTTTAGATGTTAAAAGAAGAAATGCCGAAGGTATTAAGCCAGCACTTCCTATTTTAGATTTTATTAGTGATATTAAGGATGTTAATGATTTAAATACTAAATTAGCTGATTTAACTTTAAATTCAGTACCACTTCCTTTTGAATGCGGTGTAGAACCTGATATGAATGATGCAAGAAAGCATTCATATGTAGTATTAGGTCCATCAATTATTTTACCTGATACAACATATTATGCTAAAGATAATAAAGCAGGTGCTCAATTATTAGATATTTGGAAGAATATGGCAGTTAATGCTTTAAATCAAACTGAATTATCTAAAGAAAATCAATTATTATATTTAAATGATACTATTAAATATGATGCTTTAATTGCTCAAAAGGTTAAGAGCAAATTAGAATGGGCTGATTATGTTAAAAACTATAACCCATTTAAATTAGATGAAGTAGCTGAATTCTTAAAACCATTAGATTTTAAGGCATATTTAAAAGAATTCTATACTGAATTACCAGAACAAGTTATTGTTTATGATCCAAAAGCAATTAAGGAATTTAATTTTTACTTCAATGAAGAAAATTTCACATTATATAAGCATTGGTGCTATGTAAAAACATTACTTCAAGCATCAACATTCTTAAGTGAAGATTTACATGATAATTCAACAGTATTTAGAAGAGCTTTAACTGGTGTTGAAAAGGAACCTGTAGTTGAAAAACAAGGCTATCAATTAGCTTCAATGCTATTTTCTGAGCCAATTGGTGTTTACTATGGTAGAACATATTTTGGTGAAGAAGCTAAAAAGGATATCGTTTCATTAGTTAAAAAGATTATTGAAATGTATAAAGAAAGAGTTAAGAATAATCAATTCTTGGAAGAAAAGACTAAAGAAAAAGCCATCTTAAAGCTAAGCACAATGGAAATTAAGATGGGTTACCCTGATAGTGTTAATAAGGTTTATTCTTTATTAAAGGTAGAAGAGGATGATTCGTTATTAAAGTCTGTTATGGAAGTTAGAAAGGCTTTAATTTTAGATAATATCAATAAATTATTTAAACCAGTTGATAGAACTGAATGGGCAATGCCAGGACATATGGTAAATGCTTGTTATAATCCATCAGCAAATGATATTACATTCCCAGCTGCAATTTTACAAAAGCCATTCTATTCAATTAACCAAACAGTATTTGAAAACCTAGGTGGTATTGGTGCTGTTATCGGTCATGAAATTTCACACGCATTCGATAATAATGGTGCTCAATTTGATGAAAATGGTAATCTAGCAAATTGGTGGACTGAAAAAGATTATGCTAACTTCAAGGATTTAACAAAGAAGATGATAGAGCAATTTGATGGAATTGATTATCATGGTGGTAAGGTTAATGGTGAATTAGTTGTTTCTGAAAACATTGCTGATAATGGTGGTGTTGCTGTAACATTAGCTATTATGCACAATATTAAAGGTGCAAGCTTCAAAGAATATTTTGAAAACTGGGCTAAGGTATGGTGTATGAAGGCAAAAGAAGAATATATCCAATACTTACTTGTAAATGATGTACATTCACCAGCTAAGCTAAGAGCTAATATTCCACCAAGAAACTTTGATGAATGGTATGAAACATTTGGTGTAACTGAAAAGGATCAAATGTATATCGCACCTGAAAAGAGAATCATAATTTGGTAATTTATAAAAGGACAGACTTTCTGTCCTTTTTTTAAAAATATTTTATATTTTTAATGATTATATATTTCTAAAATGATAAAATAATAATAGTAAAAAAACTCGTGAAAATATATGAAAAATTTAATTAGACATTTATTTTGTCTATTTAAGTGATAAAATGCTTTAAAAGAGGTGTTATTATGATTTTTGAGGATTGGATTAAGAAAAATAATAAAAAAATATTGATATCTAATTCAAATAGTTTTTCAAATAAAATTATAATGAATTATTGTGTAGGCTTTAATACATATATAAATAATATTAAAACATTAACAATAAAAGATATTTTAAATATTTTATTTATATCATTCAAATCTATAAATGATAAAAAATTTATAATAATTAATGATACTATTGCTTCAACAATCGTAGAATATCTTTTAAGAAAAGAAAAGAATACAGGTTCAACATATATTTATGATTTTATCCCTAATACATCAATTGGTGGTTTAACTTCTGATGAGGTTTATAAAGCTTTTACTCAAATAAGATTAGGTAAAATGATAAATTCTAATCCAAATGCTGAATCATTATTAAAATTATCATATGATTATGATGAGTTTTTAGAAAATAATAATTATTATGATTATCCAAAATTATTAGATTTTGGCTTAGAATATCTTTTTAATCATACAAAAGAAGAAATAATTGATACCCTTGGATTTGGTACAAATGTCGATTTTGGTATTTTTGATAATGTTAAATTAACATATAAGGAAGCTTTTTTTATTGAAAATTTAGAAAAAGTATTTAACACCAAAATAGAAAAAATATCTTATACTTATGAAAATAATAAAATCCAAAATAATTTTGTTAAATGCTATGGATTATATAATGAGGTTGATTTTATAGTAAATAAAATAATTAATGATAATATAAATCCATCAGATATAAATATTTATTATACAGATAATGCCTATGAAAATTTTATAAGAGCTATATTTGA
>JAFXUP010000064.1 GCA_017524905.1 Acholeplasmatales bacterium
ATCAGCAGAAGAAATAGAAGAAAGATTACTTCCTGAAAATATTCCAGATTTTAGTATTCAAGCAATGCTTTCTGATCCTATGGAAATTAGAGATTGGAATTATTCAGGTTTACCAGCAGATGAACTTTCAATAGAAAATGCTATTATTACAGTTCGTGCTAAGAGATGGCCTTTAATTATTGATCCACAAATGCAAGCTAATAAATGGATTAGAAATTATTATAGAAAACAAAAAATAAATGCTTATAAAATTACAAATAAAAATTTATTCAATTTATTGAAAAATTCTATTATGAATGGTTATCCTTGTCTTATAGAAAATGTTGAACAAACACTTGATTCTTCATTAGAACCTATTTTAGCTAATCAAGTTTTTAAACAAGGTGCTGGTTATTATCTTTCTATGGGAAGTGATAAACCTATTCAATTTACTCCTGGATTTAAATTATTCATGACGAGTAAAATGGCAAATCCACATTATTTACCTGAATTATCTATTAAAGTTACTTTAATTAACTTTACAGTCACAAGAAAAGGTTTAGAAGATCAATTATTAGTCGAAGTTGTCAAGCATGAAAGACCAGAATTAGAAGCTCAAAAAGATGAAACTATGTTATCTATTAATAATGGTAAAAAGATGATTTCTGATTTAGAAACTTCAATTTTAAATCTTGTTAATGCAGCTGGAAGTGATATATTAGATAATGATATTTTAGTTGATAAATTAGAAGAATCTAAAATTCAATCTGCTAAAATTAAAGAAGAATTAGAAAAAGCTGAAGTCACTGCTAAAACTATTAATAAAGAAAGAACTTCATATCACCCAATTTCTGTTAGAGGTTCAATTTTATATTTTGCTATTGCTTCATTAGCTAATATTGATTCTATGTATAATTATTCTTTGGAATATTTCCTTAAATTATTTAACCAAAGATTAAATAGAAGTGAAGCTTCAAAAGATGTTATGAAAAGAGTTCAAATTCTTATTGATGATATTACTATTAGTTTCTATGAAAAGATATCAAGAGGTTTATTTGAAAAAGATAAATTATTATATAGTTTCTTGATTGTTTCGTCAAAATTACAAAATGATGAAAGTATTGGTGAATCAGAATGGCAATTCTTCTTAAGAGGTGTAGGTAACTTTGTTCCTAAAGTTGATGAAAAAGAAAGTCCATATTACAAAAAAGGAATTGATAGTTGGATGTCATTAGATTTATATAAGAAATTAATATCTTTTAAAGAATTTGTAGTATCATTCTATGATATAGAAAATATATTAGGTAATTTCAATCAAGATGATATTAAAAAATTCAATGATTTCTTAAAAAGTGAAAATCCCCATTCAGAAGTTTTACCAGAAGCTTTAGAAAAAATATCTCAAGATTTCAATAGATTATTGCTTGTAAAAGAATTAAGAGAAGAAAAATTAATTTTTGCAATTAAACACTTTATAGAAACATCATTCAGTAAAAGATTCTTAGAATCACCACCATTTAGTGTAGAAACAGCATTTTTAGATTCATTAAAAACAACACCTTTAATTTTCATTTTATCAGCAGGAGCAAATCCAGTCAAATTCTTAAGAGACTATGCAAAAGTAAGAGGAGTAAACATGATAAACATTTCATTAGGTCAAGGACAAGGTGATATAGCAAAAAGAGCAATATTTGAAAGTATTAAGAATGGAAATTGGGTATGTTTAGAAAATTGTCATTTGGCTCGTTCATGGATGCCAAAATTTGAAGAAATATTAGAAGAAGTAAATGATAAAGAAGATGAAATACATGAAGATTATAGATTATGGTTAACATCAATGCCTAGTAATGCATTCCCTGCTACAATATTACAAAGTGGTGTTAAGATTACTAATGAACCTCCAAAAGGTATTCGTGCTTCATTAAAAGGTACTTTCCTTAATATTAAAGATGAAGATTTTAAAAATGCTACTCTTCCATTCCAATTAAAGAAAATGACTTTTGGTTTAGCATTTTTCCATGCAATTATTTTAGAAAGAAGAAAATTCGGTCCTTTAGGTTGGAATATTCCTTATGAATGGATGAATTCTGATTTAGAAGCATCTAGAATGCATCTTAATATGTATATTGAAGAATATGCTAATGAAGGTGTTCCATTTGAAATTTTAAGATTTTTAGTTGGTACTATTAATTATGGTGGTAGAGTTACAGATGATAAAGATGAAAAATTAATTGCTGCTATTTTAGAAAAATACTTTGATGATTTAATATTTGATGAAAATTATAAATTCTCTGAATCTGGTATTTATTATGCACCTGATGTTGAAAATATGGAAGTTATTAATCAATATATTGAACAATTACCTTTAGATGATGAACCTGAAGTTTTTGGTTTAAATAATAATGCTAATATTACATTACAAAAGAAAACTGTTAGAGAATTTATGGAACCACTTATTGGTATTCAACCTAGAACTTCATCTTCTGGTGGTAAAAAACCTGATGAAATTGTATTAGATATTAAATATGATATTGATGCTCAATTTGCAGAAGTTGAAGATTTAGATAAAACTAGAGCAAATGTTTTTTCAATTTTAGTAAATCCAGAAGCAGATAAAGAAGAAGAAGAGAAAAAAGATGAAGAAAAGAAAGATAAAAAGAAAGAGAAAAAGAAGAAAAAAGATGATGGAAAGAAGAAAAAATCTCCATTAGGTAACTTCCTTCTTCAAGAATGTGATAAATTTAATAATTTATTAAAAGTAATGAGAGCATCATTACATAGTCTTGAATTAGCAGTTAAAGGTACAGAAGTTATGTCACCTCAAATAGAAAAAGTATATCATTCATTCCTTGATGGTTTAGTACCAAAACTTTGGGCAGATAATGCATATTTATCATTAAAACCTTTATCAAGTTGGATAAAAGATTTAATATTAAGAGTTAAATTCATGTCAAAATGGTTATATGATGGTCCACAAGATTCATTTTGGATTTCTGCATTTTTCTTCCCACAAGGATTCAATACTGCAGTATTACAAACATATGCTAGAAAGACTTTAGAACCAATTGATAAATTAACATTTAGAACAAATGTTTTAGATAAAAGATATGGTGATGAAGAAATTATTTTCCCATCTGATGGTGTTAATATTCATGGATTACAATTAGAAGGTGCTTCTTGGGATTTCAGTAGAATTTGCTTAAGAGAACAATTACCTGGACAATTAAATATTGAAATGCCTGTTATTTGGTTAGAACCTATTAATGTTAGTAAATTGAAAAAAACTGGTTATTATGAATGTCCTTTATATAAGACTAGTAGTAGAGCTGGAGAACTTTCTACTACTGGACATTCTACTAACTTTGTTATGTATTTCTATTTGAAATGTGATGATAGAACTCCTAATAAAAATGCTGATCATTGGATTAGAAGGGGAACCGCTTTATTAACACAATTAGATATTTAAAATGGTGTTTTATTTTGATTTTTAATTTCTTTATTTTTAAATTTTAAATTTATTTTTAATAAGAATTTATTTAGGAATATTATTAATAAAT
>JAFXUP010000065.1 GCA_017524905.1 Acholeplasmatales bacterium
AATCCCCAATCCCCAATTAAATAAGATTTCTTTATGAATAATTAAAAAATATTAATAATTTAATTTATATTTTTTATTTAATAAAGCATAAATATCTTTAAAATATAAAGCATAAAAATTTATTTAATTTATATAAATGAAAAACAAATTACTTTTTTCAGTATGTTTAGCATTATTCATTTTTTCTAAATCTGTTTTCACATTGGAAGATGATGATTATGCTTTCGATCCTGAAATGACATTTAACAGAGAAGGAATGGTTATTGATAGAGGAAATGCATATTTTGACAGTTATGTTTCTTCTAAGAAAATTATCAATGAATTAGGCTTTGGGTGGAATTTAGGTAATACATTTGATGCATGGAGTAATTCTTTACAAAATCAAGGACTATCATCAGAAACATCATGGGGAAATCCTGAAACAACCATAGAAATGATAGATGCTTTAGCTGCAAAAGGTTTTAAAGCAATTAGAATTCCAGTAACATGGCACAATCATTTAATAGATGATAAATATACAGTTGATCCTGAATGGATGAGGAGAGTTAAAACTGTTGTTGATTGGTGTATTAGTAGAGGGCTTTATGTAATCTTAAACACTCATCATGATAATTGTGATGGAAAAGAAGAACCTCTTAGATATGGTGAAGGTTATTATCCTTTATTAAAAGATGCAACAGAATCTGAAAAATTTTTATATAACGTCTGGGTACAAATAGCCACAGCATTTAATAATGGATATGATCATCATTTAATTTTTGAAGGTCTTAATGAACCAAGGACACTTGGAATGCAACATGAATGGTATTATACTGAAGAGGATGAAGTATGTGTGGAAGCAGCCTTAGTATTAAATGAATTTTATAAAATAATTCATAAGGCTATAAGAGAAACTGGAGGAAATAATGAAAAAAGATTTATTATGATTACAGCATTATATGCAGGATATGATTCATCCATTAATTCTCCCTTAGCATTCCCTGATGATTCAAAATATAATCCTACAAATAACAAATTATTATTAAGTGTTCATATGTATACTCCGTATGAACTTGCTATGCGTGGAGATACAGATACAACAGAATTTACTCCAGCAGATAGAGCTGAGCTTTATGAAAAATTCTCTACAATTTATAAAAAGTTTGTTGAAAAAGGAATTCATGTTGTAGTTGGTGAAATGGGTGCAGTTAATAAGAATAATACTATAGGAAGAATTGAATGGGGTACTTATTATGTTGAGGCATGCAGACAATTCCAATTCAGCCCATTTGTTTGGGATAATGGATATTATGATAATTCTAAAACTTGTGATGATATTTTTGGACATTTTCAAAGAAGTGATTTAACTTGGGAAAATGGAAATTATATTAGTGCTTTGATTAAAGCAGGTAATTCACCATTAGGGGAAGATTCACAACAAATATATATGTTTGAACCATTAGCTACATATAATAAAACAACACTTCTCAAAGATTTTAGAAAACCTATTTATTTTGATAATGATATTGATTCAAAAACAATAATTGATGAATTAGGCTTTGGATGGAATTTAGGGAATACCTTTGATGCATGGGAAGATAAGTATGATCAAGGATTAAATTCTGAAACTTGTTGGGGAAATCCAAGAACTTCACCTAAACTTATTGATGCATTAGTTAAAGCAGGATTTAAAGCTATAAGAATCCCTGTTACTTGGCATAATCATTTAGTAGATAAGTCATATACTATTGATCCTGAATGGATGAATAGAGTAAAAACTGTAGTAGATTGGTGCATAGATAAAGGTTTATATGTCATTATTAATACTCATCATGATAATGCTAAATATAAAAAATCACCTATTAGATATGGTAAAGGATACTATCCTTTAAAAAAAGATGCTGAAGAATCAGAAAAATTCATATATAATGTTTGGAAACAAATATCTACAGCTTTTAATAATGGATATGATCATCATTTAATTTTTGAAACTCTTAATGAACCAAGAATGATGGGATTACCAAATGAATGGTGGTATGATCCAAATAATTCTACAAATGAAGAAGCAGCCTTAATGTTAAATGAATATAATAAACTTGCTGTTAAAGCTATCAGAGAAAGTGGGGGAAATAATGAAAAAAGATTTATTATGTTACCAGCTTTAGCTGCAGGTTATGATTCAAGTATTAATTCTCCATTCCAATTTCCAGATGATTCTAAATATAATCCTTCAAATAATAAATTATTATTTAGTGTTCATATGTATGCCCCATATGATTTTGCAATGAAACCAGATATGGAATTAAGTGAATTTACTATAGATTATAGAGCAGAACTTTATGATAAATTTACAAAACTTTATAAAAAATTCATTAATTCTGGATATCATGTTGTTATTGGAGAAATGGGAGCTATTAATAAAAATAATACTCAAGCAAGAATAGCATGGGGTAGATACTACCTTGAATCTTGCAGACAATTCCAATTCTCTGCATTTGTATGGGATAATGGATATTGGAATAATAGTAATACTTGTGATGATATATTTGGGCATTTACAAAGAGATAAATTAGAATGGACTGCTCCTTCCTTTATTTCTGCTTTAATAAGAGCAGGACAGAAACCTTTACAAGATGAAGTTGAATTCTTTTCAGTTGAGCCAGTTGAAATGTATGATGATTCTGAAATGATTTTAGATTATGGAGAAAAAGAATTCCCTAAAAATATTACTTCAAAAGATATTATTAATGATTTAGGCTTTGGATGGAATCTAGGAAATACCTTTGATGCTTGGAATCCTTCACAAAACCAAGGATTAGCTTCTGAAACTTGTTGGGGAAATCCAGAAACAACTCCTGAATTAATTGATTTCTTGGTTAAAACTGGATTTAAAGCTATTAGAATTCCCGTAACTTGGCATAATCATTTAATTGATGATAAATATACTGTGGACCCTCAATGGATGAAAAGAGTTAAAACTGTTGTTGATTGGTGTATTGAAAGAGGATTATATGTTATCTTGAATACTCATCATGATAATGCAGAGAATAGAAATGCTTCTCTTAAATATGGTCAAGGATACTATCCTTTATTAAAAGATATTGTCGAATCTGAAAGATTTATTTATAATGTTTGGAAACAAATTGCCAATGCATTTAATAATGGATATGATCATCATTTAATCTTTGAAGGATTAAATGAACCAAGAATGATAGGATTAACTCATGAATGGTGGTATCAAGTTGGAGACAAAACTTGTGAAGAGGCAGCCAAAGTATTAAATGAATACCATAGGCTTATCCATAAAGCAATCAGAGAAACAGGTGGAAATAATGCAAAAAGATTTATTATGATAACAGGTTTATCAGCTGGATATGATGCCACTATTAATTCTCCATTAGAATTCCCTAATGATTCAAAATATAATCCCACAATAAATAGATTATTATTAAGTGTTCATATGTATGCCCCATATGATTTAGTAATGAATCCAGATATGGAAAAAACAGAATTTACAGATGATTATAGAGAACAATTATATGATAATTTTAAACAAGTTTATAGAAAATATGTTACTAAAGGAATTCATGTTGTTATAGGAGAAATGGGATTCGTTAATAAAAATAATACTCAAGCTAGAATAGAATGGGGAAAATATTATATGAATAGTTGTAGAAAATTACAATTTTCAGCATTTATATGGGATAATGGTTATTGGGATAATACAAAAACTTGTGATGATATTTTCGGTCATTTAAAAAGAGATAAATTAGAATGGGAAAATGAAGAATTAATTAAAGAATATATCAAAGCTGGACAAGAACCTTTAGATGAGGATCCTGAAGTTTTTGCTATTGAACCTGTTGAAACTTATGAAACTCTTGGAATGGTGATAGACCATGAAGAAGTGGAATTTAATGATAAAGTTACTGGTAAACAAATAGTTGATGAAATGGGATTTGGATGGAATTTAGGTAATACTTTTGATGCTTGGAGTTCAATATTAAATCAAGGATTAGATTCTGAAACATGTTGGGGAAATCCTAAAACTACTGAGGAAATGATAGATTATTTAGTTAAAACTGGATTTAAGGCTATAAGAATTCCTGTAACATGGCATAATCATTTAGTAGATAAAAAATATACTGTTGACCCAGAATGGATGAGAAGAGTAAAAACTGTGGTAGATTGGTGTATCAAAAAAGGATTATATGTTATTTTAAATACTCATCATGATAATGCTGAAGCAAGAATTTTCCCATTACAATATGGTCAAGGTTATTATCCTTTAAATAAAGATACAGAGGAATCAGAAAAATTCATATTTAATGTTTGGAAACAAATAGCCACTGCTTTCAATAATGGATATGATCATCATTTAATTTTTGAAGGACTTAATGAACCAAGATTAATTGGACATCAATATGAATGGTCATATAATCCAGAAGACTGGACTTGCCAAGAAGCTGCATCTGTATTAAATGAATACCATAGGCTTATCCATAAAGCAATTAGAGAATCAGGTGGAAATAATGCAAAAAGATTTATCATGTTTACTCCTTTGGCTGCAGGATATGATTCAACTATTAGATCTCCTTTCGAATTCCCTAATGATTCAAAATTTAATCCTTCTAATAATAAATTATTATTAAGTGTTCATATGTATGCCCCATATGATTTTGCTATGAATCCTGACATGTCTTTAAATGAATTTACTGATGAATATAAAAAAGAATTAGATGATAAATTTATATCTTTATATTATAAATATGTTCAAAAGGGTTATAGTATTGTTGCAGGTGAAATGGGTGCAATAAATAAGAATAATACTCAAGCAAGAATTGAATGGGGTAAATATTATGTTGGACTTACAAGAAGATATCAGGCAAGTACTTTCCTTTGGGATAATGGATATTGGGATAATACTAAAACTTGTGATGATATTTTCGGACATTTACAAAGAGATAGATTAACTTGGGCCACTCCCGATGTTATTGTTGCCTGGGTTAATGCTGGAAAAGCTAAAATGTGGGAAAATCCTGAAAGTGATACGTCAAATTAATAAAATTTGATATATAATTTTCTTTAAATAATTTTAGATTATTCATTTTATTAAAGATAATTTTTAAATTTGGTAAATATTATTTAAAGGTTAATTAATAATTAAAAAAAACATAATTAATAATTATTTTTATTTTTTATTTAAATATTAATTTTAATAATAATT
>JAFXUP010000066.1 GCA_017524905.1 Acholeplasmatales bacterium
TTATAAGGATAATGGTACTTATAAGACTATAGAAAATGGTGTTCCAGTTGATTATGAAATTAGTAAAAATTTATGGTATGATTATCCAAATTTAACTAAGAAGATTGATGAGATTGTAGCTTCATTAAATAAATAAAAAAAGGGAGTATAAATTTATGAAAAAGGTTTTTGGCTTTTTAGTTCTTTTGGGCTTAAGCTTTACTATTGCATCCTGCAATAATAAAAATAATAGCCCAGAAGAAGACGGAAGATATGCTATTTATAAGTTAGCACAGGATAGTAATTATAAGGGTACCTATGAAGAATGGCTAGCTTCTATTAAGGGCGATGAAATTGAATTAAGTGTTATTGATAATTCTTTAAAATGGAAATATAAAACTGAACCTGATACTGCATATAAAACATTAGTTAATTTATCAACATTAAAGGGTGCTGATGGAAAAAATGGAGAAAATGGAAAAGATGGAAAGGAAGTAACTGATATTTCATCTATTAAGGTTGGAGATAAAACTATTTTCACATTCACATTTAGTGATAATACTCTAATTAAAACTGAGCTTGTTGATAAAAAGGTTACTATAAGAGATGTTAAATCAACAGCTAAGGATGTTAATGCTTATAAAGCATTTAAATATTTTTCAGAAACAACCTCATATGATGTTGAATTAGATCAGCCTGAATTCCAATTAGGTAAGGTTAATTTTAGATTTGTTGAAAATGAATCATTAGTTCCTTATGTTTCATTAGAGGAAATGAGTAAGCTTTTTGATAAATATAAAAAAGATGGTGTTAATTATAAATTTAATGAAACTGATGGAATTTCTACATGGACAATTGAAGTAAATAATAAGGAAGTTTTATTTAAGGTTGATCCAATTAATCAGCAAATAATGGTTAACGGTGGCTTTGAAAATATTTATAATCCTTCAACTGATCGTTCTAAATTTTCAACATCAATTGGAGCTAAGGTAACAACAGATGCCATTAATCCTAATTCAGTATCTTATTTAAGCTATGAATTTACTGATTTTACAACATTTAAAGATGGTGGAATAAATTATTATCCATTTGGATTATTAAATACTGCCTTAGGCTTTTATACAGGTCATAGATTCTTCTATAATTATTATAATGTTTTTGAATATGATGAATTATCAAATTTAACTCAACAGGAAATCTGTGATAAAAAAGGTGATGATACATCCTATAATGTAATGGGTCAAATGACAGAATATATTAGTGATAATTATAAAGAATTGGATGCAGCAAAGCAGCCTAAGATGCCTTTATATTTAAGATATAATAATAGATCTGAATTTATTTTTGAATTTGAAAATATTTATGGCTTAGCTTCAACAAGAAATATTAAATCTATGAAGACTTATTTTGAAAATTATGGCATTTATGATGCGATGATTGATGATAATTCAGCAATAAGAGGAAAAGCATATAGTGAGGCAGCCTTCATTTTAGAGGATAACCATACAGGTAAGCTTAATACATCAGCAACTCCTTGGGGAGAGGCAAATGGTGGTGCTGGTATTGATTTTGCTACAGCAAGTAAATTAGTTGATGAAAGAAGAACCTTTGGCTCATTCTTAGCAAGTGAAAGAAAAAAGGCTTTAAAGGCTGCAAATTTTAAAGAAGACGATAAAGAAGCTATTTTATATTCAGCTGATGGTAAAACTGCCTATTTCTATTTTGATTCATTTGATGCAACAAATAATGCTTATAATAAGGATGGCACAAGAAAATCATTAGATGATTTAGCAAAGGAAGATTCATATTTCTTCTTTATTAAGCAATTAAATGCTATTAAAGCTCATAGAACCTTAGTTGATGGTCAAGAGGTTAAGGTTAAAAATGTAGTTATTGATGATTCGCAAAATGGTGGAGGCTATGTCTTCATTTTAGGTAAATTATTAGCTTTAATTTCTAAGGATAATAAGGCAGTATTATATACTCAAAATGAATTAACAAAAGAAATTTCTAAATCAACATTCCAGGTTGATTCAAATGAGGATGGAGTATATGATGCAAATGATGCTTATGGAAATGATTTTGATTTTTATATTTTAACATCTAATCAATCATTTTCATGTGGTAATGCTTTACCTTCTCTTATAGATCAATTTAAGGTTGATAGAAATAATCATGTAAAGGTTATTGGCGATAGAAGCGGTGGAGGAGAATGTGTTGTTGAACAAACATTATTATCTAACGGATTTTATTATTGTCTTTCTGGTACAGAGCATTTAATTAATTATAATGAAGAAACTAAAGTGGCAACAGGTGTTGAAGATGGTAAGGCACCTGCTGCAAGCTTATCTTTTGCTCTTTATTATAATATTGAAGCTTTAAATAAGCTTATTAGTGAAATGAATAAAGATGTATAAAGCTTAAATTTTTAAAACAAAACTGCAATTAATTATTAGTTGCAGTTTTGTTGCAGTTGGTATTGTATAATAAAATTACAATAAGTGGAGGTTATAGTTATGGGAAAATTATATGATGAAATAGCTTATGATATTAGAAGAGTACAAGAAGCTGATAAGGAAGGCAATATAAAGGAATTAGTTAATGCCAATATAGCTGCCGGAAGAATTTGCAATTTATTAAATGAAATTGAAAAAAAATGTGGTGAGCTTAAAATTGAATATAAAAAAATAGATCTTAATGATTTAGATAAATTAGAATCTAAGCTTAATGATATTGAAAAAACATTAGAAAATAATGAAAATGCTGTAAAAGATATCATTAAGTCTAGTAAGAAATTTGAAGCTTTAGATTTTAGAGGTATCAATTTAGATAATATGAACGAATTAGAAGCTTACGCTACTATTTATTCAAGAACAATTGATGGTATTAGAGTAACTGATAGCTTTAATTTAAAAAATTATCCAAACCTTGAGCTTGCATCTCCTAAGGAATTAATTTTAGCTGCAAAACATGAAGCTGAATATATTTTAGATATTAATAATGATGATGGTAATAAAGATAAATATGTTCAAATAGAATATAAAAAGACTAAAGAATTTATAAAGAATCCAGCTAAAACAATTTTTGAAATGGCAGGTAAAAAGCCTTTAATTAATTTTTTAGATGAGGAAGAAAAGAATGCTTTTATTAATGATATTGATTCATCTGTTCAAAATGAAAATGCTTTAAAAGAAGAAAAAGGGATTGGATTTAATTTCAATTTAAAGGAAGCTATATTAAAAAGCTATCTTGATATAGAGGTACCTAATCAAGATGATACTAAAAATTTAGCACCTGCAATTAGAAAAAATATCATGAATTATTATGAATCATTAGTTGGAGCAAATAAAAATATTATATCAAATAAAGAAATTCCTACTATGGGTGAATATTTATATGCTTTAAGAGAAAAGGTTTCATCTATTGTAATTGATAATGAAATTGAATTAGGTGTTGAAAAAAATTTAGAATTCGTTAAAAGCTTCTTAGATGATCCTATTAGCTGTATGGATAAATATTATGAGGATAGAATCGAAGATTATGAAGCAGCTGAAATTACTAAAAAAACTACCTTAATTAGTAAATATGATAATGTTGATTTTGATAGATTAATTCCTAAAACAAAAAAGATTAAAGCTATGGTTTTAGAATCTAAAGCTTCTTATGAAAAGGAAAAAGCAGGTAAAAAGGATGCTTGGAGTGAAAGAAAGAATTATCATTCTGCATTATTTGAAAGACATTTTAAGAAAAACATGGATGTAGTTATTAATGATGCCTTAGCTAATAATAAGGGAGGATTCTTTGAAAATCTATTTGGTACAACATCTAAAGAATATAAGGATTTTTCTCATAGATTAGAAGTTAGCACACAAGATGGTGCTTTAAAGGGCGATTTAGCTGGCTTAAAGCAAAGTGCTCAAATTTATTTAGCTCATAAGCTAAAAAGCTATAATATGCTAAGTGCTGATTATGATGAGGCTGAAATCTTAAAATTAGATTCAACAGCAAGAAGTAGAGTTTATCTTGCTTTAGGTGTATGTGATTCAGTTGATGATACTTTAGAATCAGCAGAAGAAAAATTAAATCCAAATGATATATCTCTTTCAAGTTCAAATTATGATATATTTGATGAGGTTTCTAAATCAAATTCAAAAAATAATGATTTAGATAAATTCCAAAATGATATTAATAATGATATTGAAAAAGATATTGCTAAAAAAGAAGAAGATTTAGATATATCTGATTTTCTTCTTGATAAAACGGATAAAACCCTTTGATAAGGATTAGTATAGAATTATAGGATGTTATAGTTATTAGAGAGGAAAAATAGATGAAATTAACAAAGGAAAAATTAAATAAAATTGAATATAAATCTATTAAGGATTTTTATGAAAAATTTGATAGATATGATTCATTAGAAGATAAAATGAAATTTACAACTAGATATTTATTAGCTCATGATGCAGCAAAGACATATGATTATCCACTTCATACTGCTATTATGTTTGCAAAATTAAAGATTGCAGAAACTATTAATAAAACAGGTGAAAAAGATAATTTAAGAGCTAATATGTTCTTATCTAAGCCTTATGATTATTTAAAGGAAGAAGCTAAAATATTAACTGAGGAATTAGAAAAAGAAGATGTCCTTGTTGGTAATAAGCTTTCTTTAAAAAATGTAGTAAAGAATTTATCTGAAGATGATTTAATTGGAGGTAAAACAAGACTTGAAAGAGCAGAAAGAAATAGATCATTTCATGTTGTTGAATATAATTTAGCACAACTTGTTGGTGGTGCGAAAGAAATAGATGAGGCTTTTGAGGCCACTAAGCCTGGTTTCTTTTCAAGATTGTTCCATACTTCATCTAGACAATATAACGACTTAAAAGCTGCTTATAAGGACTTTTTTGATGAAAAAAGTAATAATCATGGAAATTTAGGATTGTTAAGACAAGCAGCAAGACGGTATTTAGCCTATAAGGTTCCTAATTGGAAGGAAGGAGAAATCCTAAGTAACGAAGAATTTAATTCTTTAAGTAAAACTGCAAGAGCAAGAACTCAATTTTCAATTAAATTAATTAAATCTATTGATGATGCATTAGAATATCAAAAGGGCTATGATAATGTAGTTAATGAAGCTAATGCTAAAAATGTTTCATATTCAGATATTCAATTAGCTGATGAAAAAGCAAATTCTTTAGAATCACTTGAAAGCAATCAATTCCAGAAAAAGGTTGTATTAGATTTAGATGATAAAGAAGACCTTGATGATTCAATGGAAGAAGATATGGAAGCTTCTCAATCTATGGAAATTTCAAAACAATAATAAAAAGATAAAAATGCTGTCTTTTGACAGCATTTTTATCTTTTATAATTAAATTTATTTTTTGTTGCATTAAAATTGTATAATATAATTATTAAAAGATAATATAGAGGTAAATATGAAGCTTATTGATGAATTATTTAAAAAATATAAATTAATAGAAGCTAATTTAATAAATTATGGCTTTATTTTTAACAATGAATTTTATTCATATAA
>JAFXUP010000067.1 GCA_017524905.1 Acholeplasmatales bacterium
AATCCCCATCCCCAATTATTTTTTAAAAAAATATAAAAAAATAAAAATCATTTAAAAATTAATAATTAATAAAAATCGAACTTAAAGTTATTGTCTTACAATTATATAAATTAATTATTTTAACTAATTTCAATTAAATTGTTTTATTATTTAATAGTTAATATTTCACAATTAATCAAACACAAGAGAAACTTATTTAGTAAGAAGTATAATATAAATACATATAGGATAATCCTCCATTAACAGCATTACCAACAATAACATTTCCACTGCTAATTTTAACGTTTCCAGTAAACATTGATCCAGACTTAGTTAAATAATAGACTTTTCCTCCAGTGTAAACTCCGATTTTAGTGGCCTGCTCACATTTAATTTTAAAAGTATATGTTTTTCCAATTGTTAAAGTATCAGTCAAAGGAGAATATAAAACATTTTTGGGAGCTCTATAAACTTGAGGATAAGTTGGCTCAGATGATAAATTTGGATCGAGAACTGTGGTATATTTAGCAATGAAATTATATTGAGTTCCAACTAAAGTAGCAATGATTACTTCTTGTCCAGTAATATAGACATCATCTCCAGTGAAAAGACCATTTCCATCTGAGTCTAATTCTCTATAACTACCACCATTTATTACATAAATATTATCAAAGGTTGTAGTTCTAATTTTGAAATCAATAGCTTGTCCTCTATATAAAGGATTATAAAGAGGCTCAATTAATTGCATATCAGATTGCGAATAAAGGCCATAAGTAGTAGGGAATCCAAGAGGATTAGCCGCAGTTTTAGTGGCATAAATATCATATTCTAATAAAAGTGGATAACTTGCTAAATTAGCAGGTCCTCCGAATATTTGTAATTTATAAGTTCCTTTATAATTAGCATGGCAAGTTAAAACCGCAGAAGTTTCTAATCTGTTTATCCAACAAGTATTTGGTGGTTCAACATAAGTATTAGATTTTAAATAATATAAGTGATATATGTAGGCTAATTTGACATCAGAAGGTTCATATTTAAATTTAACTTCAATAGTGCCATCAGTTTCAAATTCAGCTAAATCAGGCGAAACTTCAGTCATACCATATTCATAAAATTCCATATTAACCATAAGCATATCAACAAATTGTTGTAAATTTATCGTAGGATAAACCAATTGATATTTTGGTTCAACAGGTAAATGAGTTCTAATAAAAGCTTCAGGCTTTGAACAGAAATAAGAATCTTTTAATTTCGCAACATAAGTGTCTCCATTGCAAGAACCAATACCCCAAGTGACATCGAGTAAATAATAATTTCCGTTTAATTTAATTGCATTCCAAGCATGATCAGATTGTTCTGGAAGTTTTTTGGGAACATATCCAGCTCCTTTTGAATAACCAACGACTCTATAAGCTTCGACTCCTAAATAATTGGCCATGGTAACGAAAAGCTTAGCGAAACCATCACAAACACCTTTTCCTTTATTATAAGTACCATCTTCGGTGTAATCTATCTTTGAATGATCTCTGTTGAAATTATAGCAATCATATTGCATATTTTGATACTCCCATTTATATATCATATAAGCAGATTCGACTTGGGAAAGTGAAAATTGATTTTTAGCGTTCAACATTGCTGTGA
>JAFXUP010000068.1 GCA_017524905.1 Acholeplasmatales bacterium
AAATATTTAAAAATTAAAATCAAGAAAAAATAAATAAATTAAATTTTTAAAATATAAAACTACAAAATATAAATATAAACAAAAAATGATGATGGAAGGCCAATTTACAAACCAGATATATTCCTTGATAAAAGATCAAGAATATGTCGAAGCTATAAAAATACTTAATATCCAATTAGAATCGAATCCACGTTCAAGAGCAGCCTTATCTCTTCTTGGTTACTGCAATTATTTAACAGGGAACTATGACATAGCTGCTGATATGTACGAGCAACTTTCAAAATATTATCCAAATGTAGTTGAATATAAGATATATTTAGCCCAAGCTTTATATAAATCAGAAAACTATGAAGAAGCTCTCCAAGCTGCCAATACTATTCCACCTGATTATAATCATCAAAAAAGTATTCTTCAATTTGCAATTAAATATCAAATGAATGAATTAAGTGACAGTGAAAAAATATTGAACAATGCTGCTGAAGACAGACAAGAAACTATGGTATGCAAAGGATGTGTCCTATACAAAGAAGGAAAATATGAAGAAGCTCAAGCTCAATTTGCCAACGCTAAAAAATTAGGAGAATCTCCTGATATTGAATATAATATAGGTGTTTGCTGCTATAAATTAAAAATATTATCATCAGCACATACTTGCATACAAAATATATTTGAAGATGCGAATAAAAATCATCCAGATATTATCCTAAAAAGTAGAGTAGATCCTGGAATGCCTAGACAAAGTTTAGCTAATACTCCAGCACTTTATGAAAGTTGTTTAATTGAAGCTTATAATTTAAAAGCTGCAATAGATTATCAATTAGGAAATACAGATGATGCCAAAGAATCTTTGAATGAAATGCCTCCAAGAGAAATGGAAGAATTAGACAGTGTTACTTTACATAATTTAGCTTTAGTTAATATAGAAAAAGACCCAGATGATTCTTTCAAGAAATTAAATTTCTTATTAAAGAATCCTCCATGTCCTCCAGAAGCTTTAGCTAATTTACTTATACTTTATTGCAAATATGAACAATATGAACTTGCTCATGATGTATTAAGTGAAAATGAAGATTTAAAATCTAAATATTTATCAGAAGAAGAAATTAGTTATATAACAGCATTATCTATGATGAGAACATCAAAAGAAGCAGCTTATGAATCTTTAGATAAATTAGGAAAAATATATAGAGATCTTATTGAAAAACAGCATAAATTAATGAAAGATAACAAAAATAATACAGATAAAAATTTCTTTAGTAAGATAGTAAATTCATATGAATCAATATTGCAAAAATATCTACCAGTAATAACAGCTCAAGCAAAAATCTTTTGGGATTTGGGAAACTATGAAACAGTTGAATCAATACTCAAATCAAGTGATATTCAAGATACTTATAATGAAAATCAGACATGGAAAATTAATATGGGTCATGCTTATTTCATTCAAGAAACGTATTTCAGAGAAGCTATTAAGTATTATATGGATGTTTATAATAATGCAACTGATATTTTAAGTATTCCAGCAAGTGTCATTGCCAATTTATGTGTATCATTAATAATGATCCAAGAAAATGAACAAGCTCAAGATATTATAAAACAAGTCGAGGAAGATGAAGCCAAGGCTATGGCATCAAATCCTGATGGACAATATTTCCATGTTTGTATTGTTAATTTAATTGTAGG
>JAFXUP010000069.1 GCA_017524905.1 Acholeplasmatales bacterium
AAATCAAAATACAAAAAGAGTAACTCCTTTAATAAAAGATTGGAAAGAATTAATGAGTGATATTTCTGATAAACAAGCACTTTTAGTTTCTGTTAAAACAAGTGAATATTTTTCTAGATTTGAAGAACAAATTGGACAATATGAAAATAAATTTTCTAATTTAGATTCTTGGTTAACTGATTTAAATTTAATTCAAAGAAAATGGGTTTATTTAGAACCTATTTTTAGTCGAGGAGCTTTACCAAATGAACAAAGTAGATTTAAGAAAATTGATGATGAATTTAGAAATATTTTAATTACTTTAAATACTAATTTAAAAGTTACTACTATTTTTACTATTATTGGTATTCAAAATACTTTACAAATGCTAATTGATCAATTGGAAAAATGTCAAAAAGCTTTGAATGACTTTTTAGAAGATAAAAGAAATAAATTTGCTAGGTTGTATTTTATTGGTGATGATGATTTATTAGAATTTTTAGCTAATTGCAAAGATAAAGGTGTTATTAAGAATAATTTAAGGAAATTATATCAAGGAATTACAGCTTTGACTATTAATGATGATAATAATATAACTGAAATTTTATCTGGAATTGGAGAAAAAGTTGTATTAGGTAAAAAAGTTTTAATTGGTGATGAATTAGAAAAATGGTTAAATGATTTAACAAATGAAATGAGAAGAACACTTTTAGGACATATATCAAAAGCAATTAATGAATTTCAAAATAAAAAAGATGACTTTTCCTATTTAGATATTTATTCATCTCAAATTTGTGCATTAATTGAAATGATTAAATTTAATTATGCTGCAATGAAAGCAATTCAATCAAATACATTAAATCAATTATTATCAGATGCAAAAAATACAATTCAAAATTTAAGTGTTGTACAAGCAAAAAGTGGAACAAATAATATAAAATTATTCAAAATAAAAAATTTAATGTTAGACTTAATTCACAATAGAGAAGTATCAGAATTATTATATAAAGAACAAACTAAAGATTTAATCGATTGGGCATTTTTCTCTCAATTAAAATATCAAGTAAAAAATGATAAAAATTATTTATATGTTTCAATGTGTGATGGAACATTTTTATATACATTTGAATATCAAGGTGCATCACAGAAATTAGTGCATACTCCCTTAACAGATAAATGTTATTTAACTTTAACTCAAGCTTTAAGATTAGGTTATGGTGGTAATCCATATGGTCCAGCTGGTACTGGTAAGACTGAATCAGTTAAAGCACTTGGTCAAGCTTTTGGAAGACAAGTTTTAGTTTTTAATTGTGATGAAGGTATTGACTTTAAAGCAATGGGTAGAATTTTTATTGGTTTAGTTAAAAGTGGTGCTTGGGGTTGTTTTGATGAGTTTAATAGATTACTTGAAGAACAATTAAGTGCAATTTCTATTCAAATTCAAATTATTCAATTTGCTCTTAAAAATAAAATTAATGAAATTGATTTACTTAATCAGAAAGTTAATGTTGATTATAATTCTGCTATTTATGTTACTATGAATCCTGCTTCTAAAGGTTATGGTGGTAGAAGTAAATTACCAGATAATTTAAAAATATTATTTAGACCAGTTGCAATGAGTGTTCCTGATAATTTACAAATTGCTCAAACATTACTTTATGCAGAAGGATTTAAAAATGGAGATATTTTATCAAAGAAAGTTACTACTCTTTTTACTTTATGTAGACAAGGACTTTCTTATCAACAACATTATGATTGGGGACTTAGAGCATTAAAAACAATTTTAACTGTTGCATCACAACAAATTCAAAATTATTTAAATGAAGGTAAAGTAGCCTCTTATGAAGAAGAAACTTCAATATTAATTAAAGCAATTAGAATTAATGTCTTATCAAAATTAACATTTTCAGATGCTCAAATATTTAATTTATTAATTAGAGATGTTTTTCCTAATATTGATATGAGTGATATAGTTTATGAAGAATTAAATAATGCATTAAATGAATCTTATAAATCTTTAAATTATGAATTTATAGATAGTCAATGTAAAAAAGTTGTTCAATTTTATGAAGCATGTCGTCAGAGAATGGGAGTAGTAATTGTTGGTCCTTCTGGATGTGGTAAAAGTGCAATATGGAAATTATTACAAGATGCTTATGGAAAATTAAATCAAAAAATTGTTGTTCATATAATTAATCCAAAAGCAATGAGTAGAAAATTATTATTAGGTCATATGAATCATGATACTGGAGAATATACTTATGGTGTTTTAACAAAATGTGCAAGAGAAGTTGAGAAAGAACCAATGGAGGTTAAATGTTGGATTATTTGTGATGGTGATGTTGATCCTGAATGGATTGAAGCTTTAAATTCTGTACTTGATGATAATAGATTATTAACTATGCAAAATGGAGAAAGAATTAATTTTGGTAGTAATGTTAATTTTATTTTTGAAACTGATTCTTTGAAATTTGCTTCTCCTGCTACAGTTTCTAGAATGGGTATTATATATATGAATCAAGAAGATTTGGATATTAATTCTATTTATAATAGTT
>JAFXUP010000007.1 GCA_017524905.1 Acholeplasmatales bacterium
ATTTCTAATTAAAATAAAAATAATAATTATTCATATTATAAAAATAAACATATAAAAAAAAAATTTTAATATCTAGCAATTAACTTAGACAAAATTTTCTTATAATCCCCACTAGTATCTCCTCTAACATCAGAAATTAATTCCCTTCCATACATACTTCTATAACATTGTTTAATTTGTGGTAAATCAATTTCACATCTAGAAACAATATTCCTAATTAATTTCCTATCATTAGTTCCTAATCCATCAATAGCTTCATGTATCCTTTGAGCAAAATAAGAAGGAGGATTAATTAAAACTTTAAATAAAGTCTTAAATAATTTTTTAACATCACCTGAAAATTCATTATCAATAACTTTATCTAATCCCTTCCCTCTTAAATTAATATAACATTGATTAATACATGCAATTTCAGCATTTGATCTAGTTGAAAAAATCTGATTGAAAACTGACTCATCAGTACCCCATCTTTTCTCACCTGCTTTATATAAAGCTTGAGCATCCATCATACATTGTTGTTGATTTGGTACTTGATTATTACTTCTTTGACTATATAAAAGTGAAACTAGTAATTTACGTAAATTTCCACTTGTTTCACTTTCAACCCATTTAATTAAATCTTTACCATACATCATTCTAAAAGCTTGTTTAATTAAATCTAATTCATATGTAGTACGAGAACCTATAATTTCTATTAAAACACTTTCATCTGTTCCTAAACCTTTCATTGCTTTATATAATGATTCAGCATCAAATTCAGCTGGAGTTTGAAACATAGCAACAACAACATTTTCGAAATTACCACTTAATTCACTTTTTAAATCTTTAATTAAATCACGACCATAAAGAGAAATATAATATCTTTTTATTTCTTGTCTTTGTAAATTATTACGTGAACATATAATATTTATAATTGTATCTTCATCAGTACCTAAACCACGCATTGCACCTCTTAAAGCAGAACAATCCATTTCTGGATTAAAACCATTCATTCCCCATTGTTGATTTGGATACATTTGAGGATTTACTGGTTGAGTCATTATTGGTTGTTGAATTGTAGTTTGGTGAATTAATGGTTGTTGAATCATTGGTTGATTCATTATTGGTTGTTGAATTGTTGTTTGATGAATTAATGGTTGTTGAATCATTGGCTGCATCATCATTGGTTGTTGTATCATTGGTTGTTGTATCATTGGTTGTTGTATCATTGGTTGTTGCATTATTGGTTGTTGCATTATTGGTTGTGCTGAATATCCTCCTACTCCTACTCCTTGCATTCCTGGTTGAAGGTATCCTCCTGGATTTTGGAATGATGCTGTTGATGTTAGTCCTTGATTTAATGTTGGTAATATTGTTCCTTGAGTATATATATTTTGAGGATATGCATTTGTATTTACTCCTAAACCTGTATAACCTGATGAATACATTATTTAAATAATTATTTATATTATTTGTATATATTTATTTTTTATGTTTAATTATTATTTTTTTTAATTTAAATAA
>JAFXUP010000008.1 GCA_017524905.1 Acholeplasmatales bacterium
AATTAAATAAAAATTACTAATGATTTAATTCTTCTTTAAGAATAATCATAATATTTGATTTTATAATTTAGTTTCCTTCTTTAAATAATTGTAGATTACTAGTAGAGATTAAATGTTGTTCTTTAGTAAGAGATGGCTTAGGAACTTCAATTGGGACAATATTCCAAATATCATTTGCATAATCTTGAATAGATCTGTCAGATGAGAAGAATCCCATATGGCAAATATTTTCAACACATTTTCTATCCCATTCATCTCTATTTTGATAATCTCTATCAATTCTTTCTTGAGCTTCTAAATATTCATAAAAGTCGTGACAAGCCAAATAGTAATCTCCTCCGTTTATAATACCAGTAATATAATCATTCATAAATGAAGTATTTCCAAATCTATTATTATATATAGCATCAAAACATTCTTTTAATCTAGATCCAACATAATTTCTTTTTCCATTTCTCAATTCTTCTCTAATTTTAAAAACTTCATCAACTTTTTTACCGAAGAAATAGATATGATCTTCACCAACTTTATCTGCAATTTCAATGTTAGCACCATCATGAGTACCTAAAATTATAGATCCAGTCATGACGAATTTCATACAAGAAGTACCAGAGGCCTCCATACCAGCAGTTGAAATATGTTGAGAAATATCTGCTGCTGGAATAATAATTTGTGCTGCTGAAACTTTATAATCAGGTAAAAATACAATTTTATAATATTGATTTACATCTCCATCATTATTTACTACATTTGCTATCATATTAATTAATTTAATTACGTTTTTAGCTAAAGCATATCCTGGTGCAGCTTTTCCACCAAAGAAAGTTACTCTTTTTGTTAAATTTTGTCTTTCATTATGAGACATTTTTTTAATTTTTAAATATCTATAAATACAATAGATACAATTCATAAATTGTCTTTTATATTCATGAATACGTTTTACCATTATATCGAACATAAAATGTTCATCAATTTCTATTCCACAATTTTTTCTTACAAATTCTTTTAATCTTAATTTGGCTGCTAATTTAGCACTTCTATATCTTTGCATAAAATCTTTTTCAGTTCCTTCTTCTCTGATTTTTTCTGGTATTTCTTCTAATAAATCATATTCTGCAAGCCAATCATTTCTTCCTCCATTATATTTAGTTAATAATTTACTTAATTCAGGGAAGGCACAATGTACCCATCTTCTTGGAGTTACACCATTTGTAACATTTGTGAATTTTTCAGGCCATAATTCATAAAACTCTTTGAATAAATCAGTTCTTAATAAACCTGAATGAATTTTAGCGACACCATTTACTTTAGTACTTGATACTATACATAAGTTTGCCATTCTTATTTGCTTAGGCCATGATTCTTCTATAATTGATAATTTGCTCATTCTATTATAATCTTTTGGATATTTTTTTTTAATTTCTTCCATAAAGAAATAATTTATTAAATAAATTAATTCTAAATGTCTAGGTAATAATCTTTCAAATATATCAACTCCCCATTTTTCTAAAGCTTCAGGTAACACTGTATGATTTGTATAATTAAAAGTTCTTTTTACTATATCAAAAGCTCTTCCATAATCTATATTATTTTCATCTATAAGAATTCTTAATAATTCAACTAAAGCTAAAGTTGGATGTGTATCATTTAGTTGAATACAATTATATTTGGGGAATTCATCCCAACTTAAATTTAGTTTTTTAAATTCACTGACAACATTTTGCACAGAGGCACTGGAGAAGAAATATTCTTGTTTTAATCTTAATTCTTTACCACTCATAGAATTATCATTAGGATATAAAACTGAAGTAATATAGTTAGCTTGATCTCTTTCAGCCAAAGCACTTTGATGATCACCTCTATTAAATTGATCAAAATTAAATTCATTGCTTGGGAAACTTTTCCATAATCTTAAAGTATTACAATTAAATGTATTAAATCCTGGTACTGCAGTATCATATGCTACAGCAACTACTTCTTCTCCTCCTTGCCAACTTCTGATTTTTTTTCCATCTTTCCAATCATCTTTGACATATCCATAAAATCTTACTTTAAATTGTGTATCTAATCTCATAATTTCCCAAGGATTACCTTTAGTCAACCAATAATCAGGAAATTCTTTTTGTTCAAAATTTTGGATAGCTTGTCTAAAAATACCATAATCATACCTTATACCATATCCCCAAGCTGGATAATTCAAAGTAGCCATAGAATCTATATAACATGCAGCAAGACGCCCAAGACCTCCATTACCTAATGCTGGATCATTTTCATTTTCATAAATTTCTTCAATTTTGACACCAAATTCATTTAAAGCTTCTTTATAACATTTTTCTAAGTCTATGCATACTAATGCATTTTGAAGAAGCCTTCCTAAAAGAAATTCTATAGATAAATAATATATTTTTTTTGGGTTATTTATTCTTATAAATAATTGAGTATCATTCCATTGTTCAAGAAGTCTATCACGAACACTTAATGCAGTTCCTTGAAATAAATAATGGGCATTTACATCAAATCTAGTAGTAGCTAAAGTATA
>JAFXUP010000070.1 GCA_017524905.1 Acholeplasmatales bacterium
AGTTTTATTAGCTACATAATTTCTCTTTTCAATAGATTCAGATGTAATTTCTCCATCCACTACTTTTTTATAAAGCTTATAAACATTTGTATTTTTTCTATATTGTTTATATTTATTTAATTCTTCAAACATCTGTTTAAATAGCTTTAAATTACCTTTGTTATATGCTTCTAACATTTGCCTTTCTGCATACCATAATTCCATATTATTGTAGCTTCCATATTTTTTCTTCCATTCAACAGCAGTATTAATGTTGTTTTTAAAATTATTAAGACTATTTAATTCAATTTTTTGTTGAATTAATTCTTTTTCTTCTTTGGTTCTATTCATTTCCTCAGCTCTTGAAATAGCTGGTTCAACTACTTTTTCCCAATATTTGATAATTTCATTATTCTTATCGAAAATTCTATCTACTATAGCGTTCATCTTTTGTTGTGGATAACGAGCTGGGCCTGATACAGTCCATGGAACATATCTTGAATCCAAGCTTAATGATTCATTAAAAAGTTTTTGTAATTTCATAATTAGTTTACTTTTTTGTGAGTTGCTTAATTTGGAAGCCATGATTTCATTAACATATCCTTTGTATGCTCCTTCTGTAAATGAGCCTCTTGAACCCATCATGGAATTATTATTTGTTTGTTCAATTAATTTTTTATTTAAAGAATAATCATTAATATTTAAAGTTTCCTTAGGCTTTGCTTTTTCAACCTTTTTAGGTTCTTTAAAAATGATTTTTGGAGCTAGTAAAGTAAACTTAGGCTTTGGAGCTTCTAAGAGTTTTATTGGCTCATTTTTGGTTTTTTTTTACTAGTTTTAGGCTTTGAAGTCTTAGCCTTTTCCTTTTTTGGAGCTTGAAGTTTCTTTGCTTCTGGCTTCTTTTTTTCTGTAGGCTTCTTAACATCATTTTTCATTGTGAATGTTGGTTCTTGATAACCTACCAATTTTTTGGCTACATTTGGGTCATCTGTTGTGACTGTAGTTGTTGTTTTATAGCCATTGATTCTTTTTGTTTCTCTAGCTGTAAATAGCATTTTTTCTTTTCTCCTTTGTTATATTTTTTTGACAAATAAAAAAGTGCGCATTTTATAGCGTTAAATAGTAGCTTAAAAAAGCTACAGCTATAATTTGCGCACACTTCAATTTTCAATTTCACCTTAACAAAATTTTTTTATTTGTCAAGTCCTTATTTTCACTTTTTTTATTTTGTTAAAAATAATAAAGCCATATCTTAATATCATATATTTTTCAATTGCTTTTAATTGCTCATCAATTATATAGATTTCATTTGATATTTTAGTATTAATACATTCATCTGATATGTTCTTTTGCATAAAGAATAAATGCTGTCTCTGTTTATACTTAGGCATATAATTATCATCATAGTATTTTAAAGCTTCATTATACATAATTAATCCATCTCCCTTATATGTTCTTTGTATCCATCTCCATACCTGATATTATTAATTTCTTCATCTTTAATATCAAACATATCTTTTATAGCTAGATATCCTAACCACTTAATATCTTTTTTAGTCATTTTCATATTGTTATCCCATAATGGAATATTAGCATAATTAATTAATGTTTTTTGTGCTCTATCTTCTGCTAGATTTCTCATGTATCTTGTATCATATCTTTCGCAGTCCATAGTCTTAAAAACAAATCTAGTTACATAAGATATATAATTTTTATCTCCATATAATACTTCATCCATCTTTAAAACCTTATAGTCAGAAGGTAGCGAAGCTGTTTTCGATACACATGCAGTAACGACTATATATCCATCCTTTTTATTTAAATCTATCTTGTTATTAACCATTGAAATTTTAGATTTAAAATATTCATGTTTAGATAAATCTATTTTTCTGGATAACTTCTTATTGATTATATCTATCACTTTTTTGTATTTACTCTTTTTAGATGAAAAATATAAATTCTTATAATCTTCTAGCTTCAACTCTAGTCGATTTCTTCTCGATTCATTTCTGTAAGCTTTTCTATCAATGAGATTTAATCTAAATTGGTAGTATTTTAATAAGAAGCCTAAGAAGAAATTACGCTTCATCCCACCTTCATATTCTTCTCTATTAAGGACTCCAATATATGAGTGATCCAATTCTCTAAAAAGCTTAGCTGTTCTATCTGGTGCTTGGTCTACTGAGAACCAATAAAAATCTTTCATAAAATGACGTTGATATGCTTTGAAGTCTCTACATCCACTTTTTAATATTTCGGATATAGTTTCAGATTCTTTATTCATATACCAGCTTCCACATTCTGTCTCAGCTACAACAAGTCTATCCTTCCATGGAAAAAATACATTTTCATTTGTTATTATCTTTTTTCTTGTTTGTTTATCATAATCTTCTTTGTCTTGTCCTTTAATTCTTATAAAGTTAAAACTAAATTCTTTAGCCATTAAGCCTTTATCATAGCTTTCAACAAAAGGTTGATTCGTAAGTAAAAAATTATGTTCATAATTAAGTCTAATAAACCATTCAATATATTCTTCAATAATCATCTGTAAGAAATGTTTTCTATTAACACCAACACCATAACAATATTTAGTATCATAGGATAAAACATCATTTTTAAAATTTAGATAGTCTTTATATATAACATCATCTTTTAATTTATTATGTTTAATATAATACTTCTTAACATAATAATTTCTCATTGAAGCCATTTTTATAAAATTAGCTTCTATTAGTTCTTTTGAAAAGCTCATGAATCCTTTATAGTTTATGGATAAATCATTATCCAGTAAATCAAAATCAAATATATAGCATATATCTTTTATCTTGTTTAAGTCCATGAATGTTTTTTGTTCAAAGCTTCTAACTAACACAGAAGAACATCCAGCAACAATTGTATCTTTACCAGCTCCCGTATGTCCAAAAAACTTTATAATCTTATCTAGCTTAGTTGTGATAAATGTTTCAGTATCATACATCTCTTTATCTAATAGCTGATAATTTCCAATTAGAACATAATAGATATACAATAATAATTTTATTATTAAATATAAAATAGCTATTACTGGAATCATTATTAAATAAATGTATTTCAGAGCTTCTTTATTAAAGTATAAATAAGCATTGTATCCTATAGCTACTATTGAATAAATCAAAATTGCTATTTTTGTATATTTATTTATTCTTGATTTCTTAGGATACAAAGAAATATATATTTTATCAAAAATATATTTAACGCTATGACAAATCGAGAAGGCAATTACCCATAGAACATGTATTTCGGGCGCTATTAGACGCTTTATTTTTCTTTTATTTATCTCTTTTTTAACGTCTTTTTCCTTTTTATCAAATAAAATATACTCATCCATCATCTGTTACCCCTTTTAAATGTTGGTTCAAAAGTATTATTCGCTATCTTGTTATTAATAATAGTTTCTGGCGCTTCTGGTTCTTGTACCTTTTCAGATGGAATCATGTTTAATTTTTTTAATATTATAGCTTTTAAAGTAGAATCTAAAGTAATTCTTCTTTGGCTTGTCCATTTACCATTATTATTTTCACGATATATTTCTCTATAAATCAAATTCGCGCGTTCTATCCTTCTGAGCTTCTTTTCGACTGTAGATTTTCCTATACAAAATTTAGAAGCTAGATATTCATTTGAAAAGAATATATCATCATTAATCCATAATAAAGTAAATAGTCTATCAAAAAAAGCTTTGTCATCATCTGCTAGTTCTTGGTATCCATCATCTACCATGTATATTTTCTTTAACTTATCTAAAACTAAATCTTGGTTCATAATATCATCCTTTCATAAAAGAAAAAAATGTGCATAATTATAGCCTAAAAAAATTAAACTATAATTAGCGCACACCATTTTTCAATTTTACCTTAACAAAATAAAATGAGATGTCAAGTAAAATTTTCAAAAAATTAAAATTAGGAATCAAAAATAAATTGTATTCAGTAAAGAAGCTAACTAAATTAAAACAAGCCCATGAGCCGTTAAGGACGGCGAGCATTTTATACGAATATAAAATCATTAATATAGAGAATAAGTACAAGCTCAGCTTGAACCTATTATCAGAATAAACGACGTTAGGCGTTTTAAATCTCATTTTAGATATATCTCTGATATACTTTCTTAATCCCTATGGGATTAAGTATATGTCCGTTGATTACTTAAAAGCTAGTGTAATTACTTTCAAATATCTTATAATTACATGAATTTGAAAAATAAAAAAAGAGCTTTTTCAAGCTCAACAAACACTAAAAAGGTTATTAATCATCATTTTTTTAAACTGATTTTCATAACCCTGATATATTAAATTGTACCATCACACACATCATTTTAAGCCCTTGCAGAGTTTTTGTTAAATACTTTAGTATTTTTATCATAAGTATTCAAAGCCATCCTTAATATTTCTAAAATGGCCTTCTGCTGTCATTTCCCAGCCGTATTTTTTACATCTAGCATTATATTGTTCCATTGTCTCATCGAATCCTACTGGTGGATAATCATGCTCCCATGGATTATCTCCATCTAAATTAGATAAAACATTTTTTTCTAAAGCTAGTTTTATAGCTTCATCCAGAGCTTCTTTATCTTGTGCCTTTCTTAGATTAATTGCATGTGTTGGTATGTATGATTCATTAATAATGTTTGATTTATAATAATGAGATGAATGTAAAACTATCCATCCAAGATACATGGCTTTCTCGCTTCTATATTTTTCGTATGAAGTTTCTTCCATAGCTTTTTTAAATATTTCTTTTAAATTATCTGTATAGCTCATATAACGCTTATACACTAATTTTTTAAGTCTTGATTTATTTTTAAGTTCTTTTAATGTATGACTAGAATTAGTAAATACTTGCATGTATTTATTTAATCTTTTCCAATTAACAAATACTTTTCTATAAATATAGTGATTAGGATTACCACCATTAGCTACAAATTCAGCCTTTGTAAGCTCGTTATATTCTACTTTGATTAAATCTAAGTCAGAAGCTTTAAGACGTCTAAAAGCTTCTTCTATACCATCTTCTGTGCATTCACAACCCCATTTATTAAATACCTTTTTAATAGTAGAGTATTTTTGGAAAAATGCTTGATTCTTATGCTTTGGATTAAGATACCAATGCACGATATAGAATAACACTTTAAGCCATAGTTCAACTTTTCCATTAGATACATATTCACAAATAGAAAGTCCATGAGCATTATATTTATATTCTCTTTTATCCTTCTTATTATTTGTCATAAGCTTCCCCTTAAACACTTTCTTTATAATAGTAGAATAATATAGCTGTAGTAACTTTTAATCGTCTTAAATGACCTAAAATTATCTTTATATCCATAATATGTTTCTCGGATACAGATGTTTAAGCCGTATGTTTTAAAATAGTCTATAACATATTGCTGATTCTCTTTTGAAAGTGCATGTTCATAACGTCCTAGAAATGAGCTTCCACTTTCTTTTAAATTAGCAATTGAATAATCTGGTATATTAACAATACTATTTTTCATGGTGTGCGCTTCCTTTACTCAATAGTATTGTTACTACTTAATTTAGATTTACTCTTTTCATCTTTTAGCTTCTTCTGAGCTTCTTTTTTTAGTCTCTCATAGATATTTATAATATCTTTGTCTTGAACCTTTAAATACTGCTGTTCTAATTCAACATCCTCAGAAGTAGCTATTAATGATGACACAATTTCCTTTACTAGATTAATGCTTTCTCCATCTACTATTTCAAGTGATGGAATCCCAGCTAAGAGAGTTAAGAAATCTCTAGCGTCGATATAAAGTCTATTCCCTTCTATTTCATAATCAATTCTATACATGTTGTGGCCTCCATTTGATTATTTATTAATTACAAGTTATCCAGGACATAAGAAGATCATAATCCTAAGCTCTTCTTATGTGCTGGATACATTTATTTAATTAATATGGTTTAAGCGTCACCATAAAGCCTCTATGCGCTCTTATTACATAAATATAGATATCAATATGTAATTGCATGAAGTTCCTTTAAGCTTCCAAGTAGCTATATTACGAAATAGCTCGTGATATCGGCTTTTACTACTTTATCAATAAAGTGGATATCAACCACAAACGCCCTACTTTTTATTTAGATGATTCAAAATATTTTCAATATATTTCCATTCATAATCAGATTCATTAAATCTATTAAATTGATAGACTTGTAAGCTCTCAATTGAAATTTCTTTTTCTTCATCACTTAAATCTAATTTTTCTTCATCATATTCCAAAGCACTTAACACTTTTCTAAATGCTTCTTCTTTTCCTTCTGGATAATAATCAGCAACTTCTAAATTATCTTCTAAAGAAGCCATGATATAAATCTTTTGATTTTGATTTATAGAAATCATTAAATCATCTCCATTTCTTAATCTTGATAATTCAACGGAGCATTTAAGAATCCTGCCACACGTCCTTAAATGCTCGGTTCAATTGTCAAAACATACAAAAGTGATATAATAAAATTGGTATAGTCTTTTCCTAAAATTGTTGTTTTGCTGTTCAAATACAAAGGGAGGAAAATATGAATAATTTGGACGCAACAGAATTAATTAAGATAATTCTTGAAAAGACGCATAAGAGAAGCTTATCTATCAAAGACGCTATTAAGATATTTTTAGAATCTCGTATGCAAAACATAGAAACAACAAAATATTATGAAAGCAAACTAAGAGTAGTAAACAATTGTTTAATATCATTAAAAATTTATGATACTTCACAAGTAACAAATGACGCTTTATTTCATATAGCAAGTATGCTTATTAAAAAAGTAAAGCCTCAGACAGTCAACAAGTATATTCAAAGCCTATTGACTATGCTTAGATATTTAGCTGATGAAAGAGATTTAATAACAATACCTAATCTTAAATGGAAAAAACTTAAAGAGAATAACATTGAAAGAAAAGCATTACTTAAAAAAGAAATAATACATCTATATAATGTAATTCAAAATAAATCTTTAAGAATCCAATTAGTTTTTAGATTAATGTTTGAAACTGGTATTAGAAGAACCGAGCTTACTAAAATTAAAATCTCTAACATTAATATGAATCAAAATTCTATTTTTTTAGAAAATTTTGATACTAAAGCTAAACGAAGTAGATATTTATTTTTCACAGATGATTTAAAAGATTTAATCACTAGATACATGAAGCAATATAAATCTAAATTTTTCTTATTAGAAGAAAATGGACTGGCTATTTCTCCATCATCTGTATCAAGTATCATTGAAAGATTAAAAAAAGACTCAAACTTGCTTTGTTTGAGTCCTCATATACTAAGAAGAAGCTTTGCAACTATTATGTTAGAAAATGGAGCAAATATTGTTTGTGTTAAAACCTTACTCGGTCATTCTAGTTTATCACAAACCAATAAATACTTAATCACTAACTATAACCAGTTGAAATCTGATTTTTTTAACTTTTGTCCTACTAAAAACATTTTTAAATAAAAAATGCATAAAGGACACAGCTGTTCCTTTATGCACTATTAATTGAATAACAAAACCAATTTATTAGGAATGTGGCTTTGCTACTGGTTTTTTTCTGGCAGGAATAGCTGGATTCGAACCAGCGCGTGAGGGAGTCAAAGTCCCTTGCCTTACCGCTTGGCTATATTCCTATAATCTATCATCTCGCTTGAGACAATAGATATTTTACTAAATTTAATTACAAAATGCAAGAACTATTTTAAACTTTCTTTATATTCTTTTACTAATTCATCTGCTTTCTTAGCAAAAACAGGTAAATCTTCCCATTTTTCTAATCTTGCACCTGCAGCTTTAGGATGGCCTCCACCGCTATATTCTTCAGCAAGTAAATTAATAACTGGTCCTCTTGATCTAAGTCTAATTCTTATTTCATTTGGATATTCAATGAATAATGCCCATACAGGATGACCTTCAATAGTTGAAATTGAAGATACTTGTGCAGCTGCATCCTCATCAGATACACCAAATTGATTAATGATTTCTCTTGTCATCTTAAGATAGGCAAATCCATTAGGAGTTGTATCGAAATGAGTTAAGCAATATCCTCTTAATTTTAATGTATCAACTGTTTCAACTGATAAATTGTTATCAACATAGCTTAAATCAACACCACTATCTACTAATAATGCAGCTGCATTAAATGTTCTTGATGTTACTGAATCAAATTTAAATCTGCCAGTATCTGTTGAAATACCAACATATAATGCTGTGGCAGCTTCTTTTGTTAATTTTAATTCATCTTTAAATTTTGCATAGAATTCAGTTATAATTTGAGCACATGCTGGAGCTGTTGTATCAACATATTGATAATCACCATAATCACATACTGGTAAATGGTGATCAATTTTAATTGAATAATCAGCTAAATTAAATCTTGTATCTGATAATCTATCATCAGTTGCACAATCAACACAAATTGATAGTGCTCCTTTAAATTTAGATTCATCCTCTAAAATAGTTGGGGAACCAATAAATGATACATAATCAGAAGTTTCACCTGTAACTATTACTTCCTTTTCAGGAAATGATTCTTTAATAATTAATGCTAAACCAAATTGAGAACCAATACAGTCTCCATCTGGTCTATAATGTCCATGAATAATTATTCTATTATATTCTTTAATCTTTTGTAAAATATGTTCCATTTTTTCCTCCTATTTCCACTCATCAGGGAGTGTTCTTCTCGGTCTTAATTCAGCATCAGGTGTCGATTCATTATAATATTCACCCTTAGCCTTTGTACAATTTTGATATATTCTAAATCCATCATAATAATTCTTAGTAGGTACAGCATAAATCTTTTCATTAAACCAGTCACTATCTTTTAGTTTAATAGTATTGTTGCTTCCTTTAACCGCAATCTTTTCACCATTTGATGATACTACTATATTACCATTTAATGATTTAAATTCACTAGACTTTTCATCATAATAAGTTGTTACATAAACTCTATCTGTATGTTTAGCAATTCTGTTAATGAAAGATTGAGTTGGGAATTGATGTTCTAGATTATATGTATATTCATTATCTCCAGCGCAGCAGCAAACACAGCACATACTTGGAGTAATTGCATTTAATAACTTATCAGTAGATGAAGTTTTAGAGCCATGATGTCCACCCTTATATAATGCACAATGTGGTAATTTAGGTGCGTTAGTTCCATCATAATAATCAATTAATTTAGATTCTCCTTCACCTTCTAAATCTCCAGTTAAAATATAATGATTATCATTATAATTAAACATTGTACATACTGAATAATTGTTTTCTTCACCTTCAGTTGATTTTGCACTATTAAAATAATAGTAATTATATAAAACATCAAAAGATATTGTATCAGTTAATTGATATTTATTTTTAGCTCCATTTTCATTATTGAAGCATTCAGCTGCAGTATAGTGCTTAGCACCTTTAGATACAGCATAATCTCTAGCATCATAATATCCTTGTGAAACTGTATTATTAATATCGCTTAATGCAAAATCAATAATTGTTCCAATTTGATATTGATATAAAATACCTGTTCTTGTTGAACCAGATTTATTACCATAAAAGCCTGCAACATGGTCTTGGTGGCAGTGAGTTGCGATAACATATTCTAACTTACCATCTGTACAATAGTTATCCACATATTTTTTAATTGTTTCGGCACTATTAGTTCTTGAACCAGCATCGATTAAAATATCAATGTCACCAGCTTTAATATATGTTGAATCACCTGTATAGTGGTTACCCAATTCTAAGAAATGAATTTGGAAATCATCATAAATTAATTCATTAACAATTCCATCTTCACCAATAGTTGAATTATGATTATGTTCTTCTGTTTTATCTTCTTTTTTAGTAATCGAATTAATTATTGTTGTTAAATTTCCTGTAAAATGTAAGTATAAAAATACACCAATAATAATTAAAAACAAAACAATTAATAAAGGAATTACTACTTTAGGCTTTTTCTTTGCCTTTCTAATTACATTATCTACTTTAGTTCCAGCTATATCATATTTATAACCTTTCATCTCTGCATAAGCTATAGCTTCTGCTTTAGATGAAAAAGTTTTTGTTGCTCTTTTAGAGCCTTTTTTTATTAATATCCACTTATTATTTTTTTCTTTAATTATATACATACTACTTCTTATTCTTCCTTAATGCCCAAAATGATACTGCAAAAACCATTATTATTACTAAAACAACAACTGTTGTAATAATAATATTTTCAGTTAATTCTTCAACATTAACTTCACTTGTATCCGTTAAAAACATTATAACTCACCTGTCTTTATCTTTTATTATTTTACCAAATATTTAATAAAATTAAAATAAAAAAAACTCATCTATTTGATGAGCGATTTTATAAAAACTAAATATTACTATTATTTTTTAAAAGTAGTGTCTCAACTATATCTTTCTTTTCATATAATACACAGCCACCTACATGATTTTCTTTTAAAGCTTCTGATTCCTTTATTGCTTTAAAAAGCGGAGAATTAATAGCTTCATATAAAGATGTATTAATTACATTTATATCAGAATATGGTGAGAAAGGACACGGTTCAGCTCCACCATGAGAATTAATATGGAAAAAGCCTCTTCCTGCTGACACACAGCCACCTAAATTTTTTTCATCTCCTGGGAATGCTATATAAACCATTTCATCATGAGTTTCTCTTAAATCCTTAAATCTATTTAAAAGATATTCTCTATTCTCTTCATCAGGTGCTAATTCCTTAGCTTCATCTGTAACAGGTACAAATTCAACAAAAATTACTCCCTTACAGCCTTTTTCGGCTAATTTAGTTAAATAATCAACTGATGTAACTTCTTCTATATTTTCTTTTGTAACTGTAATAGATGCACCAAAGATTATACCTTTTTTCTTTAATTCATTCATATTTGAAATAAGCTTATCGTATACTCCTTCGCCTCTTCTTTTATCAGTATTATTTTTATCTCCTTCTATACTCATAATAGGAACTAAATTACGATATTTTGAAAAGATTTTAAAATATTCATCCATAAATATTCCATTTGTAAAAATAGGAAACATTATTTCAGATACTTCTCCTGCAGCTTTTATTACATCAGCTCTTATTAATGGCTCTCCACCTGCAAGTAAAATAAAATTAATACCTAAATTCTTAGCTTCATTAAATATCTTTTTCCATTCTAAGCCAGATAATTGTTTTACAGGCTTAGCATCTACTGTTGCGTTATTAGTTCTAGAATAACAGCCAGCACAATGTAGGTTACATAGGCTTGTTATACTAGCAATTAAAAAAGGAGGAATGTGTTCACCTTTATCTTCATATTCTTTTCTAATTTTAGCAAGCTTTTTACTATTAGACGCAAATTTCATCATAAATAAGCTTTCTTTAGGATTTTTTAAAGTTGTTTTAATAATTCCTTTAACTAATCCTTCTATATTTTTTGACATATATTCTTGAAGATTAAATTCTTTATTTTCCATAACTTCCTCCAAAATATTTTCTATTTTATACAATTATATCATACACAATAATTATTTTCTATATAAAACATAAAAAAAGGATATCTAAAGCTAGATATCCTAAATTATTTATTTAACCTTTATTGGATTAATTGATCCATCTGGATTTGGATGTTCATCTAAATATTTTCTAATTGCTTCTGGCTTACCAGATTTAGCACCTGGCTTACATTGACTTAAATTATCAGCCTTACCTTCAACAATTGCTTCAGCAAAACCTGCACAGCCTGGGAATCCACAAGCGCCACAGTTTGCATTTGGTAAAATTGCTTGAATATCTTCAATTCTTGTATCTACTTCAACGTGGAAAACTTTAGATGCAATAGCAAGACCAAAACCAAATATTAATCCTAAAATTGTTAATACTAATACTGCCCATAAAATTTGCATACTATTTATCCTCCTTTAATTCTTCTTCAATCTTTTTAATATCTAATTTAACCTTAACTGCACATTCTTCAATTTGACAATTAGCACAGCCTTCTTCTGTTATTTTAATATTTTCACAGCCCTCAGGAACTGGAGTTTTTCTATTGATAACAAAAGTTACTATAAATAATGCTACTAAAGCAGCAATAATTACAATAGCTATAATTAAATAACCAGTTTGATTCATTATTTAATCATTCCGCTTAAGCCTAAGAAAGCCATAGCCATTAAAGCTGCAGTTATTAATGCAATTGGAATACCCTTAAATGCTTTAGGAGTATCAGATGCATCAAGACGATATCTGATTGTTGAGAATATAAAGATTACTACTGCAAAGCCTAAACCAGTACCAATAGCGTTAGCCATTGATTCACCGAAGTTTAATGCTTGGTCAGTATTACCTTGTGCTACACCAAGTACAGCACAGTTTGTTGTAATTAAAGGTAAATATACACCTAATGCTTTATATAAAGATGGTGAATATTTTTTAATTATCATTTCAATTAATTGTATTAATGATGCAATTACTAAAATATAAGTAATTGTATCCATAAATGTAATATTAGCTAATTCTAATAAACGATAAATTGGCCAACAAATTGCAGCAGCTAAAATAATAACAAGTGTAACAGCAACACCCATACCTAGGGCACTTGATGATTTTTTAGAAACACCTAAGAAAGGACAAATACCATAAAATCTAGATAATGTTACGTTGTTAATAAGCATTGCGTTAACAATAGCAAGTAAGAAAGTTATAATATATTGCATATTATGCTGCCTCCTTTACTTCTGGTTTAGCAGCTGCTTGGGCAGCTTGTGCTTCCATTTGAGCCTTCTTTTGGGCTTTTAAAGCCTCTAAACGCTCTTTTTCTAGTTTAGCCTTAGCTTCATCCTTTTTATTCTTACGCCAAGCTAGGAAGGCTAAAACTAAACCTAATGTTAAGAAACCACCAGCAGATTGCACAAATAATGAAATTGCAAATTCGCTTGGGAATAGATGTAAGTAATATGCTTTACCAATTGGGAAATATACACCAACAGAAATAGCACCTGTACCTAATACTTCTCTAATTATAGCAATAATAGAAATTGCCATTGTAAATCCTAAGCCTGAGCCTAAAGCATCCATAAATGAAGCTAAAGGTCCATTTTTAGAAGCGAACGCTTCTGCTCTACCTAAAATTATACAGTTAACAACAATTAAAGAAATAAATACACCTAAGCTTGAATATAACTCTGGTAAGAAAGCTTCTGTTGCCATTTTAATAATTGTAACGAATGTTGCAATAATTATAATGTAGCATGGAATTTTTACTTCACCAGGAATAATCTTTCTTAATAAAGAAATTAATACATTTGAACCCATTAAAGTTAAAATAACTAATAAGCCCATACCAATTGCTGATTCTAGTGATTTAGTTGTAGCAAGAGTAGGACACATACCTAATAATGATACAAATACTGGATTTTCAGCAATTAAGCCTGCGATGAAAGGCTTTTTCAAAGAACCCTTTTTAGTTTGTTCCATAATTAAGCCTCCCTTCCATCATTTAGTGCAGCAAGCACTAAATTTTTAATTAAAGTAGCACCATATGTTGCACCACAAGATACATCCATATTTTCTACTTCATTTTTTGATAAAGA
>JAFXUP010000071.1 GCA_017524905.1 Acholeplasmatales bacterium
ATTACAATACAAAAAATAATTGGTAATACTGCATTTAAAGTAAATATTAGATTATCCATACTATTATCCTCCTTTTTTATTTTACCACTTTTTAATATATTTTAGGGAAAAATAATCACAAAATTTAGATAAAAGAAAAAGCCTATTTACTAGGCGTCGAAAAAATGAAAATATATATAAACTGATAAACAAAGAAAAATTTTATCAGACAGCAAGTATTATATACTATAATTTCGAATAATCAATTGAAAATATTATGAAAACGTAACCATATTTTGAATGAAAACGTAATCATTTATTTTTGCATTAAATATTACTTAAAAGCATAAAAAAAGCCGATATTTCGGCTTTATAAATATGATTTTGTTGAAACAGTAAAATTATATTCTAATGATTCATCCTGGTATAAAGGAGTTACTATTAAATAATAGCTTCCCTTTACAATAGTTACTTTAATAGAATTATTTTCTTCTATAATAACTGTTCTATAGCTTGTTAAGTAAGATGAGAAAAAGCCACCTACTGAAACTGGTACAATTAAGCATAATCTATGATTAGATTTATTTTCAATTGTTAATTCAACAGTTGTATCAAAGCTAAAGCTATAAATTTCATAATCAAATACACCTTTTAATTTGCCTAGATTTGTATCTGCTAGTTCTTTAGCTTCTTCATCTTCTATGTAATCAATGCTATTTAAGCTAAATGATTTTAAATATGTAGATATTTCTAAATAAATATAATAATATCCTTCTTCTTTTACTTCAAAATAATTTGTATCAATACTTATCTTTGAATCAATATCAATGCTATATTTTGAAATTCTCATATTTAAAGAATTATATATAGAATAATTAGTAACAACATTTCCATCTGATAATATTCCATATTTACCTTCTTTTAAATAGAATTTAAATAATGAATAGCCTTGATATCTTCCAATTATTGTTTCACCTACAGTATTAATATCTACTACATCATTAAATTCTTGAGGATATTTTTTAACATATTTTGATTCATCACTAAAATCAATAATATCAAATTGAGAAGTTTTTTCTAAGCTTAAGCTAACCTTAGCTTCAATAGTTTTTTCACTAAATTCATTATTTGCATCATAGCTAAATCCATAATCTAATTTATAGCCATCATCAGTAATAGTATAAATGAAATTAACCTTCAAATCATCTTCAGATATATATGATAGCATTGTATTAAAATAGCCTAAATTTATTATAAATTTAACCAATGATTCATTTTTAACATCAGCATAGCTCATTATAATGGTATAGACATTATTTTCCTTTTTTATAGAACCATTTGTTCCATCATATGCTTGAGATGTTAAAACTGATTGAGAAAAGCCAAAGGCATCCTTTAAATCAAATTCCTCTTCTTTATTTATTTCATAAACAGGTAAGACCTCTTCAGTATCTAAGGTTGTTACATCCCCTTCATATTCATATGAATAAATAGAATCATTTGATTTTAAATAAACCATTGATGCGTTAGTTTCTCTATTTGTACCATATTGATATGTAGTAGTTTTTAAAATATATAAAGAATCATTTCTAACCTTACATGTCCTATCTAAATTAATTACATTATAATTAGTTCTTCCAGATAAATAAGAAATAGAATATGAAAAATTAGTTTTATAATATTCACTTAGTGAAGCTTTCAATCCCTTTTCATTAATATCATCTAATAAAGATGAATAAATTTCTAAATTTTCAGCAGCAGATTGAACATTCGAATCCTTTTCAATTGTATTTGAAGATTCATTCTTTTGTTCACATGATGCTAAAGAAAATAATAATAAAGGAATAATAAACCATTTAAATCTTTTCATGTTACCACCTCCTCTATTATACCACTTTACAATAAAAAATAAAAATGCAGGTTATCCTGCATTTTAATTATTTTATTAAATCTCTATAAATTGCTTTAATAGTTTTTTCATAATCATTTTGGTCAACACCAATAATGATATTTAATTCTTCTGGGCCTTGAGCTAAAAGCTTAATATTAATTCCTTCTCCACCTAAAGTTTGGAAAATCTTTGCACAAACACCAGAATGCTTTGCCATATTTCTACCAACAATAGCGACTAAAGCAATATTTGATTCAACAGATACATTAGCATCTAATACATTTTTTAATTCTGTTACTACTTCGTATTTAACCTTTTCTACATTTGACTCAGCAACTACTACTGAAAATGAATCAATACCAGATGGTACATGCTCAATAGAAACATTATATTTTTCAAATACAGATAATGCTTTTCTTAAGAATCCTACCTCATTAGACATATGATCTTTTGAAATATTAAATGATAAGAAATCCTTCTTACCAGCGATACCTGTAATAATTGAAGATTCATCTTCACAAATGTTTTTAATTAATGTACCAGGATGATTTGGTTCATTTGTATTCTTTAAATTAATAGGAATATTTAATTGTTGAACAGGGAATACTGTTTCTTCATGTAAAACAGATGCACCCATGTATGATAATTCTCTTAATTCAGAATAAGTAATTTCTTTAATAGCCTTTGGCTTATCTACAATACGTGGATCAGCAGCTAAAATACCTGAAACATCTGTCCAGTTTTCATAAAGGCTAGCATTAATACATTTAGCTAAAATTGAACCTGTAACATCAGATCCACCTCTTGAAAGTAAATGAACTGTTTCATTTGGATAAGAACCATAGAATCCAGGAACAACAATCTTGCCATATTCAGCAAATGCTTGTTTAACTCTTCTTTCAGTTTGAATCTCATCCATTTTGCCATCAAAATTAAAAATTAATAAATTCTTTGCATCAACAAATTTATAATCAAGATAGCTTGATAATAATTTAGCCGTTAAATATTCACCTCTAGATACTAAATAATCTTGGCTAATATTTTTATTTAATTCCTTATATAAAGCATCTAAATCTTGCTTAATATCGTAATTGATGCCTAATTCATTTTGAACACCAACAAAACGATCATAAAGCATTTTCCAAATATCCTCATAAGGAACTGAATATTTTAAATGAGCATGTAATATATATAATAAATCTGTAATTTTTGTATCTGATTTATCTCTTTTTCCTAAAGCACTAGTAACAACAATTCTTCTATTTGGATCACTTGTTACAATATCCTTTACTTTAGCAAATTGAGATGCACAAGATACAGAGCTTCCTCCGAACTTTGTAACTACTACCATATCTTCACCTTAAAAATCTAGGCCACATAAAGCTTGCATAATTTGAATAGCGTTTGTTGCGGCACCCTTTCTAACTTGATCACCAGCACACCATAATGTAACTGCCTTATCATTAACTAAATCACGTCTAATTCTACCAACATAAACTAAATCTTGATCTGATGTTACAATTGGCATAGGATATTTCTTTTCAGCTGGTACATCATATAAAACTGTACCCTTTGCTTCACTAATAACCTTTTTAACATCTTCTAATTCAACCTTATTTTCAGTTAATACTGTAACTGAAATAGAGTGACTTCTTACAACAGGTACTCTAACACAAGTACAAGTTACCTTTAAATCAGGTAAATGCATAATCTTTCTTCCTTCATTTTGCATCTTCATTTCTTCTGTTGTATATAAATTATCATTAAATGAACCAATATGAGGAATAACATTTTCTGCAATTTGATATTGGAATACACTTGGATTAATTGTACCACCATTTAAAATTGCAGCTTCTTCATCTCTTAATTCTACAGGTCCTTGAGCACCAGCACCTGATGTTGCTTGATAAGTTGAAGCATACATACCTTCAATCTTAGATAGCTTATTAATAGCATTTACAGCAACAAGTGTAATAATTGTTGAACAGTTAGGGTTAGAAATAACACCCTTATTCTTAAATGCATCACTTGCATTAATCTCAGGTACAACTAAAGGAACATTTTCATCCATTCTAAACGCACTTGAGTTATCAATAAATACTGCACCTGATGCAACTATATCATCTTTAAATTCCTTAGCAACAGCATTTGAAGCGGCACCTAATACAAAATCTAAGCCCTTAAATGCTCCTTTTTCTGCTAATTGAATTGTAATTTCTTTATCCTTAAAATTTACTTTTTTGCCTACAGAGCGTGAAGATGCAAGTAATCTTAATTCGTTAACAGGAAAGTTTCTTTCCCCTAACACTTTAAGCATTTCCATACCTACAGCACCTGTAGCTCCTAAAATTCCCACATTATAAGTTTTAGCCATATTAATCATCAATCCTTCCAAAAATAAAATTCTTTTTTATTATAAGTGATTTTAGTTATAAAATCAACAAAAAAATGAAAAAATGTTCGTATATTTTATACTAGTGTATTTATAAAACGAACATTTATTCTATAATGTTTCATTGAAAAAACAATTAATTTTTACCGAATAAAACATCATCCATATTATAGAATCCAGGCTTTCTATCTTTTAGCCATGAAGCAGCCTTTATAGCGCCAACTGCAAATATTTTTTTAGATTGGGCAGTATGCTTTAAGCTAATAACTTCATCTACTCCATAATAATTAACTTCATGTTCACCAACTACAGATCCACCTCTAATTGAATGAACACCAATTTCTTCTTTTTTTCTTGGACTATAGCCTTCTCTACCATAAACTGGAGAATAGCCAGTTTCAGATACAACTGAATCTAAAAGCATTTTAGCTGTACCAGAAGGTGAATCTACCTTTTTATTATGGTGAGCTTCAATAATTTCAACATCAAAATCCTTTAAAATAGGTGTTGCTTCCTTAACTAATCTATTTAATAAAATAACACCTAATGAAAAATTAGCAGATCTTAATACAGGTGATGTCTTAGAAAGTTCGTTAATTTTATTTAATTGTTCATCACTATAACCAGTTGTAGCAAATACAACAGGACATTTTGTCTTTTTTGAATAATCAATAATCATATCCAAATTAGCTGGATTCGAAAAATCAATAATACAATCAAATTTTTCTTTAACATCATCTATTTTTTTATAATCACATTCAAGTGCAACAACTGCAGCAAGCTCATCTTTTGCCTTTAACATATCAGCAATGATGTGGCCCATTGCACCATAACCAACAACTAAAGCCTTCATTAGAATATTTCCTCCTTAACCTCATTAATAATTGCTTTAAGCTTTTCTTTATTAGCTTCGCTCATATAATCAAGTGGAGCTCTATAACCACCTACATTAAATCCTAATTGATTCATTGCTTCTTTTACTGGAATAGGATTTACTTCAATAAATAGACCATTAATTAAATCTAAAAGCTTTAATTGAATATCATTAGCCTTCTTATATTCTTCTTTAAAGCATAACTCACAAATATTATGTGTTTGTTTTGGAGCAACATTTGCTAAAACAGAAATTACACCTTCAGCACCAATAGACATCATAGGAACAATGATATCATCATTTCCTGAAAACATATGGAAATCCTTAGAAATATATTTTGCAACCTTTATTGAATAACTCATATTTCCTGAAGCTTCCTTTATACCATAAATATTTGGATGCTTAGATAACACCTCAATTGCATGTAATGACATAGACATACCAGTTCTTCCTGGTACATTATACATAATTACAGGGCAAAGTGATGCATCAGCAACAGCTTCAAAATGCTTAATTAAACCAGATTCATTTGTTTTATTATAATAAGGAGTGATAACTAAAACATAATCAGCACCTAATTCTGAATATTTTTTAGAATAAGTTACAGCCTTTGCTGTTTCATTAGAACCAGAACCTACAATTAAAGGAACACGCTTATTAACTCTTTTAACAGAGAATTTAACAATTTCTGCTTCTTCTTCAAAAGTTAAGCATGATGCTTCTCCTGTTGTTCCTAAAATAACAATACCATCAGTATTATTTTCACAATGATAATCTAATAATCTACCTAATTCTTCATAATTTACATCGCCATTTTCCTTAAATGGTGTAACTAGTGCTACAATACTTCCTTTTAACATTTAAATTTCCTCCTTGTATTCACACTCAAAAACTTTAACCGAATTTCCTTTTACTAACGCTTTATCTTTTTTAATTTCTACAGATACTGAACCTAATTCAAATTTAACATTTATATTTTTAAATGTAAGCTTTAATTTATTTAATGCTAAAGCTGAAGCTCCTGCCCCCGATGCAGAAGATAATAAATAATTTGAAAATTTATCAAAGGATTTAATTTCAATATTTCCTTTATCTATTATTTTTACAAAATGAACATTTGTTTTATTTTTAAAGATGGAATTATTGATAATTAAATCTACATTATCAATTATTTTAGAATTGAAATCATCTACTAAAACAATTGTATGAACATCACCCAAATATAATGAATAAGTAGTAATAGAATCATTTGAATTTAATCTTAATACTCTTCCAAATGAATTAATTGGATCACTTATATGAAGCATTGAATTATTATAATTAGCCTCACCCATATTTAATATATATGAATCATCTTCTATTTCTACTGAATATTTAGTATTTGCCATAATTACATTAAATGCTTTTTTTCTAATTAAATTATTCTCATAAATATATTTAGAAAAGCATAATAAAGCATTTGAATCCATCATTGCTTTATTACCTAAGCTATCATAAATAAACATTTCTAAATTTGGTTCTATTTTGACAACTATTAATCCAAGCCCACCAACACCTAATCTTCTGTCTAAAACCTTTTTTGCTAATTCTTTATAATCAACATTATTTTCAAATGAAGTTAAGCAAAAATCATTTCCATAGGCTTGCATTTTAATGATTTTCATTTTAAATTTCCCTTTCGATTAATTCATCTAAAGTTTGTCTTCTTACAACAAGCTTATCTTTTCCATCCTCAACAAATACAATTGCTGGAGTTAATGCCTTGTTATAATTAGAACTCATTGAATAACCATATGCACCAGTTGTATAAGTAATTAATAAATCACCCATTTTAGCTTCTGGAAGAGGATAATTTTCAATAATTAAATCTCCTGATTCACAGCACTTACCAGCAACAGTTACTATATGGTCTTTCTTTTCATTTTCTTTTCCTACAATATCAGCATCATATTTTGCTTGATATAATGCAGGTCTAATATTATCTGTCATACCACCATCAATAAAATAATATTCTTTATTTGGTGTCTTTTTAATATAACCAATTGTATATAAAGTATAGCCTGCTTCTGCAACAATTGATCTACCTGGTTCAATTAAAAGCTTTTTAATTTTTACATTTTGAGCCTTTAAGGTTTCTTCAACTGTATTAATTAATGTTTTTGAAACAATATCAAATGGAATAGGTGAATCAGCATCAGTATAATGAACACCATATCCACCACCTAAATTTAATTCAAGTGGCTTATCGAAGCCTTTACAATAGCTTACCATTTTTTCTGCCCGGGCTTTAAATGCATTTAAATCAAATATTTGACTTCCTATATGGGAATGGAATCCTATAAATTCAATATTTTTTGAATTAATAATTATATCTAAAATCTTTTTATAATCTATAGAATCATATAAAACTCCAAATTTAGAATCAATATGGGCTGTAACAATAAATTTATGAGTGTGTGCATCAACACCAACATTCATTCTAAGCATAATTTTTACATTTTTATTTAATGAAGAAGCTAAATCATTTAAGCATTCAACCTCCATTAAATTATCACATACAATTACACCAACATTATTATTTAAAGCAAATTTCAAATCTTCAATTGTTTTATTATTTCCATGAAAATATATTTTTGAAGGATTAAAACCAGTTTTAATAGCTGTATAAATTTCACCTACTGAAACACAATCTAAGCTGATTTTCTTTTCCATACAAATTCTAATTAATTCTTTAATATTTAAAGCTTTTGAAGCAAATAAAACTTCTGTTTTAAATTCATTTGATTTGAAATAATTTAAATATCCATCCATATTTCTTTTAATATGATTCACATCATAAATATAAAGTGGAGTTCCATATTTTTCTTTTAAAGTTTTAACATCTACATTTGAAATCTTCACAATAATCAATCCCTTCTTAATAAAAAAATGAGCACCGAAGCGCTCATTTTAAACAATAATAAAATATTTTAAATAATTTAGCGCCTCTACACTTTTAATGTAGGAGTGATATAAGTATTTCTTATATCCCCATAAACTAATTATGCCTAATTAATTTATTCGGCAATGGTTGCCTTTCATATATTTCATCGAATGCCTTCTTAATATATTACTCATCTGCATTGCTACCTCTAAAATATTAAGTTTATTCAATTTTATCACACAAAATCAAATCTGTCTATAATTTAATTTTTTTAAATACATTTATTATTAAAAAAAATAAAAACGTGAAATAATTCAAGCTTTACTTTTTTCCAAATCTTTCAGCTTTTGTCTTAGTTGTAAAATAGAAAAATGCTGAAGCACCAGGACCAACATGGGCACCTACAACTGGTGAAATTTGACATTTTGTATAACCATCAACTAATAAATCCTTTAGATATTCTTCTAATTGATTTACATTTTCTATATGATTAGAATATCCTAATTCCATAGGTAGGCTTCTATCAATTGGTGCATTATTTTCAACATGATCCTTAAGCTTTAAGAAAGCATGCTTTAATCCTCTAATTTTTTCAATTGGAATTAATTTACCTTCTTCATTTAATTCAATTAATGGCTTAATTGAAAATAAATTACCTATTAAGGCTGTAGTTTTAGATAATCTACCTAATCTAAATAAATATTCTAATGTATCAGGTACAGCTAAAAATTCTATATGATCAATTAAATAATCAATATATTGTTCTAATTCTTCTTTTGTTTCATATTCTTTCTTTAAAATAGAATAGATAATAATTTTTACAGCACCTAAAGCTGTTTTAGAATCTTCAATTATATAATCTAATCCATCAACATCTTCAGCAGCTAAACGAGCTGAATTTAATGTACCAGAAAGACATGCAGCAATAGGAAGAACAACAGCGATTTCACCATTTTCCTTACATTCTTCAAAAGCTTCTTCAAATAAGCCTGGAGTAACTAATGTTGATTTAGGCATTTCCTTTTTTTCCATAAATTTAGCAATCATAAGCTTCTTTTGTTCATCAGCAGCAAATAGGATGTTATAAAATTCATCAGTTGTAATATCAATACCATCTTTATAATTTTTACCTTTATATTCAAGATTTAAAGGTAAAACTTTTACACCAAGCTTAGCTGCTTCATCTTGAGTAATACCAGAAGATGAATCAGTAATAATTCTATATTTTATCATAAATAATCACCTTGATTTAGTTTCTTTTTTTAAAACGCAAAAATATTATAACAATCTATAATGTATAAATCAAGAAATATCGTACTTTAAAAAAATGGTAGGCCATCAAGCCTACCATTATCATTTTCATTTTTTCTTCTAGTAATTATTATATTATACGCAAGTATATCCGCCATCAACAGCTAAGATTTGACCTGTAACATATGATGATTCTTCAGCTCCTAAGAAAATTGCAGCTGAGTTTAATTCACCTTGTTTACCATATCTCTTCATTGGTACTGATTGGTTAGCAAAGTTTTGGAAATATTCTGTATTTAAAGTATCAGTAGTTAATTCAGTATAGAAATAACCTGGACAAATTGCATTTACTGTAATACCTTGAGTAGCTAATTCAGCAGCAGCTCCTCTTGTGAAGTTTACAACTGCACCCTTTGTTGTATGATATGCAATTGTAGGTAATGCTGTATTACCAACTATACCATAGATAGATGCAATATTAATTACTCTACCATAAGTTTGCTTACCAGCAGCCATAGATCTCTTCATTAAGTTGCAGAAAGCTTGTGTAACTGCAAATACTGATGTTAAATCTAGATTTAAAGTGAAATCCCAATCTTCCTTCTTATAATCTAGAAGTGGTGTACCTGTACCCTTTTCTCCACCAGCATCATTAATAATAACTTCGCAATGACCAAATACTTCTTCAACCTTTGCTACTGCAGCTTGAATTGATTCAGCACTTGTTACATCACATTTAACAGGAAGAACCTTAATACCATATTTTGCTTCCCATTCTTTTGCAGATTCTTCAAGTCTTTCAACTCTTCTTGCAAGTAATACTAAATTAGCACCACATTTTGCAAAGCCTTCAGCCATTTGTTTGCCTAATCCAGATGATGCACCTGTAATGGCAACAACTTTGTTTTTATAATCGAACATTTTTAATCGATCCTCCTTTTTTGTAATTTTATTATAGCATTAAAAAAGCGCTTTATTTAGTTGTATGCGTTTACATTTTTTGATGTATGCGTTTACATTTAATTCTTATAATTCTAAAAAGCCATTCTTTAAAATACCATATATTATCCAATAGTTTTTATTCTATTTTTAATAAATTTATTGATTAATAAAAAAAAGACATAATCTAAAATTATGTCTTTTGAAATTACCAATATTTTTCAGTTTTTAAGCTTCTCTTTAGTAATCCTTCTAATGCTTCCTTAGCATTTAAATTTCCTTTTACAACCTCATATGCAGCATTAATAATAGGTAAATCAATTTTATATTTTTTTCCTATTTCATAACCAGCTTCAATTGCTCTTATACCTTCAACTGATTGAACAACCTTTCCTTCTGCTTCACTAACAGACATACCTTGGCCAATTTTTAAACCACATTGGAAATTTCTTGAATTCATTGAAGATGCAGTAACAATTAAATCGCCAATACCAGATAAACCATAAACAGTTTCCATTTTTCCGCCTAATGCTTGAGTAATAGCAATTATTTCTTTGATGCCTCTTGTAATTAAAAATGCTCTTGCATTTTCACCTAGACCCATACCTGATGCAACACCAGATACAATTGCGATAGCATTTTTCATAGAGCCACCGCATTCAACACCAATTACATCATCAGATGTATAAACTCTAATATATTTATCATTTGAAAAAATATGTTGAACTTTAATTGCTAATGCTTCATCAGTTGATGCTGCAACTAAGCTTGTAACTTTTCTTAAAATTACCTCTTCAGCATGGCTTGGACCAGAAAGTGCTACATATCCTTCTAAATATAAAGGATTAATTTCTTCAGCAACGATTTGACTTACTCTAAATGATGTTGATGGTTCAATTCCTTTTGATACATTAACAAATAATTTCTTATTAGTAATTAATGTATTAATTTCATGTAATACCATTCTCATTACTTTAGTTGGTACACATAATACAATAACATCACTAAAAGCTAATGCTTCATTTAAAGAATTAGTTGCCTTAATATTTGAAGGAATTACTCCTTCAAAATAAGGATGCTTGTGAGTTTCATTAATTTTTTTAATGAATTCTTCATTAATATCTCTAATTAAAACATCATTACCATTGTCAGAAAGTACTTGAGCAAGAGTTGTTCCCCATGCTCCTCCACCAATTATTGATATATTCATAATTAATCACGCTTTCTAAATTCCAATTTAATAGGCGTAGCATAAAAATCGAAATTCTTTCTTATTTGATTTTCTAAATAACGATAATAAGAAAAATGTAAGAATTTTGGATTATTTACAAAGAAGGCAAAAGTTGGAGGCTCAACACCAACTTGAGATGCATAATAAATAGAAATCTTACCACCATTAAATTCACTTGGTGGGAACATCAAGCAAGCATCAGCAATAACATCATTTAATACTGATGTTTGAATTCTTGTATGATATGCCTCATAAGCTTGTTCTATTGCTGGAATTAATGTTTGAACACGTTTATTTTCCTTAGCTGATAAGAATACAATTGGAGCAAAATCTAAATATTTAAATTTAGCTCTAATATCTTCTTCCCATTTTGCCATAGTATTAGAATCCTTTTCAACTAAATCCCATTTATTAACAACTATTAAGCATGCTTTATTATATTCATCTAAATATTGACCTACATGTAAATCTTGATCAATTATACCAGTTTCAGCATCTAAAACTAAAACTACAACGTCAGATCTTCCGATAGCATCAATTGATCTTATTACAGAGTATTTATCAACTGATTCATAAACCTTACCACGCTTTTTTAATCCAGCTGTATCAATAACAATATATTCTTTACCATTTGATTTAAAACGAGTATCAATTGTATCTCTTGTTGTACCAGCAACATTAGAAACAATTACTCTATTATCATTTAATAAAGTATTTGTTAAAGAAGATTTACCTACATTAGGTCTTCCAACTAATGAGAATTTAATTGCTGTATCATCATCTTTAAAATCTGATTCTTTTATATTTTCTAAAACTTTATCTAATAAGTTACCCACACCAATACCATGAGCAGATGATGTAGGAATTGGATCACCAAAGCCTAAAGAATAAAAATCATAAATATTTTCTCTAAATTTTTGGTCATCAACCTTATTAACAGCTAATAAAACAGGTTTATTTGTTTTATATAAAAGCTTTGAAATATAAATATCATCGTCTGTTACACCACTACGACAATCAACAACAAAGATTATAACATCAGCTTCATCCATTGCGATTTCAGCTTGTGCCTTGATTTCTGTTAAAAAGGGAGCATCACCTAATTCAATGCCCCCTGTATCAATTACGAAAAAATCTTTGCCTAACCAAGAACCCTTAGAATAAATTCTATCACGAGTTACACCTGGTTGATCGTCAGTAATGGATAATCTTTGACCAATTATACGATTGAATAATGTAGATTTACCAACGTTAGGTCTACCTACAATCGCTACCTTAGCCAACATAATATCACCACCACTATAAATTTTATTTATCTAAAACATCTTTAAACATATCGCCAAGATTTGAATTAGCTTCTTCACCTTCGTTTAGATACTTTTCAAAATCTTTACGAGCTTCTGCTTCTTGATGCTTTCTAATTGAAAGCTTTAAGCGCCATTCCTTTGGATTAATCTCAGTGATAACTGCCTTAGCTTCATCACCAACAGCAAAATATGAGCTTAAATCATTTTTCTTTTCAACTAATGCTTCTGATGCAGGAACAAATCCATCAACACCTAAAGTTTCAACCTTTAAGCCAGATTCGCTAACCTCTAAAACCTTAACATCAACAACATCGCCAACCTTAGCATCTACACGCTCCCATGGATTATCCATTAAAGCCTTACGAGATAAGCTAACCTTTTCTTTTTCATCCACTAATCCTATGATTGCTACTTCAACAGTATCGCCAATCTTTAATACGCTTGCTAAATTATCATTAGGGTTATGAGAATATTCAGATTTATGTAATAAACCTCTTACATCCTCAGCAACTTCTAAAATTAAACCAAAGCCAGTCTTTTCAACTACCTTACCAACAACCTTATCAGAAACCTTATGAGTCTTTACAAATGCTTGATATGGAGTATCAATTAAAGCCTTACGAGAAAATTCTAATTTATTGTTATCATCCTTCTTAATAACCTTAACTTGGAATTTATCTCCTTCTTTAATTTCTTTTGTAATATCAACAAACTTATGAGAATATTCCTTAGCTCTTAATAAGCCTTGTAACATTCCAAATCTTAAGAATGCACCATATTTTTCAACCTTAGCAACTGTAGCTTCAACTACATCACCAACATTTACTTTATCTAATTCAGCATTCTTAGCTTGCTTATATTCTTCATCTAAAACTGCTTTTCTTGAAGCAATTGGCTTTTTATTTTCATCTTCTGAAGGTAAAATTACAACTTCAATCTTATCTCCAACCTTTGTATCCTTACCTGCTAAAGATGCTGGCATGAAGATTTGATTACCATTATAATCTACCATAAAGCCTTTATTAACATCTTTTTTAACTGTTACTTTAACCTTAGATTTTTCTTGAGATAAAGCAATAACAGCTTTAAAGTTTTCTTCACTTAATTGATTTAGTCTAGATACAAAGATATGTTCTTCAGTAATTTTAGTTACTTGACATTTAATCTTATCTCCAACCTTAACTAAATTTTTAAATGATGTTGCATTCTTATCTGTTGTGTAATGGTCTAAATGCATTACAGCTTCAGTAAATTGTTTTACATCAAGATAAATTGTATTATCCTCGATTGAAACAACTTCGCCTTCTACAACATCGCGAACATTAAGTTCTTTTGGCATTTCAAAATCAAAATTTTCCATACTATATAACCTTCCATCTATTAGATTTATTATTTTGTTAACCACTTCATCGATTGTAAGTGATGTAGTATCAATTTCGATTGCATCGCTTGCTTTCTTTAGTGGAGCAATTTCTCTTGTTGAATCTTTGAAATCTCTTTCTTTAATTTCTCTTAGAATTGTTTCATAATCTGATTCAATTCCAACTAAAGAATTTTCTAAGCATCTTCTTTTTGCTCTTTCTTCTGCTGAAGCTGTTAAGAAAATCTTTAAATCTGCATTAGGCATTACAACAGTGCCAATGTCTCTACCATCCATTAATACTTTTCCATATTCGCATGACTTTCTTTGGAAAAATACCATTTTGTCTCTAACTCGTTTTAATTTTGAAGGAGTTGAAACATTATTAGTAACATCTTCTGTTCTAATTTCTTTTGAAACATCAGTACCATTTAAATAAATTTTATCATCCTTATAAATGATTGATATCTCATCTAAGAAATCATATTCATCTTCGTTTTCTAAATCTATACCTCGCCTTAAGGCTTCTAAGGTAACTGCTCTATACATAGCACCAGTATCTAAATGAGTAAATCCTAATTTCTTAGCAACTATCTTTGAAATACTTGATTTACCAGACCCTGCTGGACCATCTATAGCCACAACAAAATTTCTCATAAATGATTAAACCCCTTAACATTTTAATTCTACCATATTCTATTAGTTTTTACAAACTATATAGAACTTTAATCTCATGAGGCTTTAATGGTCTATATTCGCCTACTTTTAAATTCTCAGTAGTAATTCCACCAAAGGCAATTCTTTTTAATTTTTTAACCTTAAAGCCAACGGCATCACACATTTTTCTAACCTGACGGTTTCTTCCTTCTGTGATAGTTAAAGAAATTAAACATGAGTTATTCTTTTTATCGATATCTAAAACTTCAATTTTAGCTCTTTTAGTCATAACTCCATCAATCATTACACCTTTAATTAGCTTAGTTACTGCTGTTTGATCAATAATACCATCTAATCTTGCATGATAAGTTTTTTCAACTTCCTTAGATGATTTTGTTAATCTATAAGATAAAGTGCCATCATTAGTTAACAAAAGCACACCAGATGTATCATAATCTAATCTTCCAACAGGAAATATTCTTTCTTTTTTATCCTCCTGTGAAATTAAATCCATAACTGTTCTTCTACCAAGCTTATCAGATACTGCAGTTAAATAGCCAGTAGGCTTATTTAATACATAATAAACAAGGCTTTCTTTATCAAGAGCCTTATCATCTACTGTAACAACATCCTTTACTGAAACCTTAGTTCCAAGTTCAGTTACAACTATTCCATTTACTTTTACTCTTCCTGAAGTTATTATTTCTTCACATTTTCTTCGTGAAGCAACCCCTGCTTGGGCCATAACTTTTTGTAGTCTTTCTCTATTATCATCCACGACAATCACCACTCGCTATTATACTAAAATTTAGAATAAATTACAATAAAATAATATAGTTAAATAAAACTAACTTTTTAATAGTTTAATATTTAAATTAATAAAACAAAATGATATAATAACTATACATTTTGTAAAAAGGAGTATTAAAATATGTATAATGAAAATGCATGGAAAAAATATGATGATAAATCATTAGCTGAATTAATGAAATTTAACGATGGCTATAAGGATTTTATTTCATATGGAAAAACAGAAAGATTATGTGTTAAAAGAGCAATTGAAATTGCTGAAAAATATGGATTTAAAGATATTAAATCTTTTAACCAATTAAATCCAGGAGACAAAGTTTATGTTACAAACAGAGGTAAAAATATTTGTGCTTTTGTTATTGGTGATGAACCAATGGAAAAGGGTATTAATATTTTAGGTGCTCATATTGACTCTCCAAGATTAGATATTAAGCAAAACCCTTTATATGAATCAAATGATTTCACTTTATTAGATACACACTATTATGGTGGAATTGTTAAATACCAATGGGTTGCAAGACCTCTTGCTTTACATGGTGTTATCTATAAAAAGGATGGAACTGAAGTAATTGTTAATATTGGTGATAATGAAAATGATCCAGTATTTGTTATTTCTGATTTACTTCCTCACTTAGCTGCTGAAAAAAATTCAAAGCCTGGTAATAAGGTAATTGAAGGTGAAGGCTTAGATTTAACATTCTCTTCTATCCCATTAAATGAAGAAGATAAAAAAGGTGCTAAAGAAAAAGTATTAAAAATTTTAAAGGATACATTAAATGTTGAAGTTGATGATTTCGTATCAGCTGAAATCGAAGTTGTTCCTGCTGGTAAAGCATTAGATTTAGGTATTGATAGATCAATGGTTTTAGGCTATGGTCATGATGATAGAGTATGTGCTTATACTTCTTTAATGGCTGTATTAGATGCAGGTAAAGCAAAATACACAACTTGTGCTTTCTTAGTTGATAAAGAAGAAATTGGTTCTGTTGGTGCAACAGGTGCTCAATCAGCTTGGTTTGAAAATATCTTAGCTGAATTAATGAATTTAACTGGAGATTATTCAGAATTAAAATTAAGAAGATGCTTATCTAAATCAAGAATGCTATCTTCTGATGTATCTGCAGGCTATGATCCACTTTATAAGGGAGTATTTGAAGAAAAGAATGCTGCTTATTGTGGAAATGGTATCGTATTTAATAAATATACTGGTGCTCGTGGAAAATCAGGCTGTAACGATGCTGACCCTAAATTCATCGCTCAAATAAGAAATATTATGGATAACAATAATATTAATTACCAAACAGCTGAATTAGGTAAAGTTGATGTTGGCGGCGGCGGAACAATCGCTTATATCTTAGGAAATAAAGATATGTATGTTGTTGATGCTGGTGTATCAATTCTATCAATGCATGCTCCTTGTGAAATTGTTTCTAAGGTTGATGTATATGAAGCTTATAAAGCTTATATTGCATTTGTAAAGAATGCTCATGAAGTTGAATAATTAAGATAAATAAATGACGGTTCATCGAACCGTCATTTTTATTTTGAGTATATTAAATAAGTCGGGGTGTTAAAAAGCTTCATAAAATCCAACTATTCATCAAATAAAGTTTCTATATACTCCATATATTTAATAATACGCTTTGCTTTATATCTTCTACTAGTTAATACCTCAATTGTCGCAACATGATTATCGGCATTCATAACAATTCTAGCTTCTTTTGTTTTAGGAAATTGCCTAAAATTAATTGGCCACATATGAGTTTTAATAATTGATGCAACCTCATCTGATACATTAAAATCCTTTTTTGCATTCTCTGCTGCAATTTTAGGATGTCTTGATGCATGATGTTTTTTTAATGCTTTATTGAATCTCCAATCATATAAATAATAATCATGTAAAATAGCCGCAATTAAAACAGTCTCTAAATCGAGCTTTTTCTTTTTTCTTCTAGCTGCTCTTTTAACTGCAAGTTTAGCAACCTTAAAAGAATGTATATATGTATTAGAACCTCTATGCATACCAATTTTTTTCATTTCTAAAATTCTAGGATCATGTAAATAAAATTGATATATTTCTTCTAATCTTTTTTCTTCTTCAATACTAAGTATTCCTTTTTTCATAAATATAATCTCCCATAATACGTTTTGTATTATATTTTTATTATAACACGAGAAATAATAAAATAAAAAGCCAATACATTTAAATTGTATCGGCTTAGATTATTAATTATCTTCAAAAAAATCAATTTCTTTATCAATAAAATCATTAGAATCTAAAACAATTTCACCATCTCTATACATCTTAGAAACCTTATTATAAGCTTCTTCTTTTGTTTTAGCTTCCACCTCAATAACCTTTTGTAAACATTCAGTTATTTCTAATTTAAACTTCATTTTTAAAATTCCTTTTCAATAAATTTCCCTATCTTACTATAACATGTATGAAAAATCATACGCCCCATATTATACTATAAGATTATGAAACTTAAAAGACAAAAATAATAATTTACGCTTCTTTTAAAGCAATATTTCTAACCCAAATTTTTTTCTTATACCTAAAAAATCCTACAATCATTTTTACTATTTGTTCAGTTTCAAATAATAAATATACATATAATACATCTAAATGGAAAACAAAGGCACCAATCGCTCCTAGGGTAATACCAACGCCCCATAGACATCCTAATTCCATAATCATAGAAAATAAAGTATCTCCACCACTTCTTAAAATACCAACTATCATAATTAGATTAAATGTTCTAACTGGCATATAAAAAGCATAAGCTATACATACCTTTTTAATATCTGCTTGGACTAAAGGACTAGCCTTATATAATAATAAATATGGATTAATTAATAAAACTAAAATAACGCCTAGCACTGCTGACATTAAAATTCCTGCAATTAAAAGCTTCTTAGCTGTTTTTTGAGCACCATCTAAATCATTAGCACCTAATTGGTTACCAACTATAACAGCACAAGCAGTTGAAACTCCAAATAATAAAGCATATACTAAATCCTCTAAGGCTGTTGCGATTGTCATTGCAGCAACAACATTATCACTCATATGACCATATATTACTGAATAAATTGTTGTACCCAAGCCCCAACCTAATTCATTAATAATTACAGGTAAAGCAAATTTAAAATTATTCTTAACTGTAAATTTATCTATATGTATCATTTCTTTAAAATCTAATTTAACATCTTTTTTAGCAAATAATAAATATAAAAGAACTAATATAAATTCAACGCCTCTAGCAATAATAGTACCTATTGCGGCACCATCTGCATAAAGCATTGGAATGCCTAGCTTTCCAAATATAAATATATAATTAAATAATACATTTACAAATACTGAAATAATTGTAAAAAACATAGGAGCCTTAGTTCTATTTATACTTCTTAATAAACCAGATGATGCCATTGAAAAGGCAGTAAATATATAGCTTATAGAAACAATTCTTAAATATGGTGTTCCTATTTTAATTAAAGCTTCACTTTTTGTAAAAATTTGCATTAAATTTGAAGGAATTATCATTGCACATAAAAAGAATATTAAGCTTCCTAATAATGATAAAATCATCATAAAACCAAATGTTTTATTTAAATTATAATCATCTTTTTTTCCATAATATTGGCTTAATAAAACTGATGAGCCAGAAACAATACCAAATATTAATAAATTCATAACAAAAAATACCTTTGTTGCTAGACCAACAGCTGAAACATATTCATCACCTAATGAGCCTATCATAAAAGTATCCACCATATTAACTGTTGTATTTATTAAGTTTTGGATTGCAACAGGAAGACCAATTATTAATACTTTCTTCCAAAATAACTTATTCATATTTTTCACCAGGCCTATTCTATCATATTAAATGCAAATATTCAAAAAAAATAAGGTATCAAAAAAAATAGAATTTTTTATTTCATATTATTTTTTATTTTTTATTCTATTCTTGAAAAAATTATATATAATAAAATTAACAAGTATACGGAGGAATTTAATATTATGACAGAACCATATAAATTACATGATAATTTATTATTGGGTGTTGCTACTGCTGCAACACAAATTGAAGGTGGAGATAATACTAATACCAATTGGTATCGTTTTTCACAAACTAAAGGAAATGTTAAGGATGGCTCTTCTCCACTTAGATGTGATGATCATTACAGATTATATAAAGAAGATGCTGAATTAATGAAAGAAATGAATATTGAAATCTATAGAATGGGAATTGAATGGGGACGTATTGAACCTGAGGAAAACAAGTTCAATGATGAAGTAATGAACCATTATATAGATGAAATTAAATTATTAAAAGAAAAAGGAATAAAAGTATTATTAACTCTTCATCATTTTTCTAATCCTTTATGGTTTGAAGATAAAGGAGGATGGTTAAAAAAAGAAAACATCAATTATTTTACTTCTTTTGTTAAATATGTTGTTACTAAATTTAAGGATTTAGTTGATGAATATGTAAAAATCAATGAAGCAAATATTTATGCTGCAAACTGCTACTTATATGGTGTTTGGTATCCAAAACACAAGAAAATGAAGGAAGCAGGAAAGGTAATGAAGCATTTATGCATTGCTCATATTTTATCTTATAAGATAATAAAAGAAATCAATCCAAATGCTTTAGTTGGATTTGCTAATCATATGGCTGGATTTAAGCCTGCAAGAAATAAATTTATCGATAAAAAAGTAGCTAAATTTTTAGATAATGCTTTTAATAATTCAATTAATCGCGCAATGGCTTATGGTACTTTTTCTTTCCCAATGGGAAAAAGTAAAAAATTAAAAGGTAATTATGTTGATTTTTTTGGAATCAATTATTATACAGGTAATTTAGTTCAAGGATTCAAATTTTTCACTAAAAAAGATTGTCCTAAAAATGATTTAGGATGGGAAATTAATCCAGTTGAATTTAATGAATTTATCGAAAAATTCCATAAGGAATTTAACAAACCAATTTATGTTACAGAAAATGGTACAGCTGATGCAAAAGATGCATTTAGAGCAAAATACATTTATGATCATCTAAAGGTTATTTCTGATAAAGAATATGTAACAAGATATTATCATTGGACATTAATGGATAACTGGGAATGGGCTGAAGGCGAAAAGGCTAAATTCGGTTTAGTTGAAGTAAATTACGAAACACAAGAAAGAAAAATAAGAAAATCAGGTCACTTCTATTCTGAAATAATTAAGAATAAAGAAATTAATGATGAAATGATAAAAGAATACTTATAAAAAATAAGGGTCACGATTGTGACCCTTATATATTAAATACTAAATGTAATACTTCTTATTCTCCATGATGAACCGCTTGATATAGTAATAGTAATATCTTTTGTTAAATCAAGTGATGTTATATCAGTTGTAAAATCATTTAATGAATTTACACTAAAAGTATTAGTAACATTATTAGTACCATCACTTATAGTTATAGTACCACTAATTGCATCACTACCACTAACATCCATTTTTAAAACTACATTTTTAATATTAGTATATAAGCCTTTAGCTTTTAAAGTTACAGGCTTATTATTTTGTGAATAAATACCGTATTTATCAGATGGTGCATTACCTGCAGTTGTCTCATAATCTAAATAAACACCATTTTCAAATAATTTACCTACTTTAGTTCCTTTTAATGTTAAGAAGCTAAAAGTTGTATTGGCATTAACATTTTGAACTGTAGATACAATTCTATATTCTTCTATTGCATCCTTTAAAACCTTATAATTTGAAACAAATGATTTAGATACATTATCTAATTTATCATAAGCATCCTTAGCCTTTGTAATCGCATCATATGAATCAACTGTTACACTACCTATACTAGAAATTAAATTTTCAACATTATTAATTAAAGTATTATCCTTTAATACTGGTTTTATTAATTCACTCAAATCAGCTAATTCATATTCTAATGTTATTGCTTCTTCACTATATAAATAGAATACAAATTCAGGATGATCAATAAATGGATTTCTATTTCCTTGAACTTTTTCGATGGCATTATTTCTAGATATTTCTCTTGAATCAACAGGATCTTCAAAAGACCATTTAATTAAAGTAGAAAGCTTTCCTAAATAACCAGTTATTGTTTGAGTTGTACCATATTCATAATTATTAGATTGTTTAGCCAATTCTAAATTATCAGTTAATTCTAAATCTAAATATTCACTAGATGCATCGCCTTCATATCTAATAACCATATAAAATAACATTCTAGCTATATCACCTTTAACTTCATTTCTAGGTTCAAAGGCATCACCATTATCCCAGAAATTACCATATAAATCAGCTCTTGTAGAATCATGTGTAACTTCATCAAAATATCTATTATTTCTTGTTGAATTAATAGTATTTTCAGTTGCTCTTAAATGATGTAAATCAGTATAAGCACTATTTCTTTGGCTAGATTTATCATCCTTAGTTTTTATACCATGTGATTTTGCCCATACATGCTCTCTATTCCAATAACCATGATTTGCTGGGTCCATTTTTTCACCAGTATATAAGCATTCAACAAAATCTCCACCATCATATGAATCAATAGTGTTTAATGCATCAAATGCATTATCATAAGATAACTTTTTAGGATTGTTAGAAACTAAATTATGTAATGCTTCTTTTAATTCTAAAGGCTTATTTAATAATGCAGTATCTATTGAATCATAATAATTACCTTCATAGATAACATCATATTTTGAATTACCTTCATAATAAATCTTTTTAGTTTCTTTATAACCGCAAACTGAACAAGTTCTTTCCTTTAATCCATCAGCTTCAGGTGTTGCTTCAGTTACTATAGTCCAATCACCAAATGAATGATAATCATAACTACCAAATA
>JAFXUP010000009.1 GCA_017524905.1 Acholeplasmatales bacterium
GGTGCTCTCAAATGCAGGGATATTACTTTTATAAGCCAATGCCTGTTGAGGATTTTTCTAAATTAATAATCAATAAATAAAAAATAAATGGGTTTTTAAGAAAACAAAAATTCTTAAAAGCCCATTTTGTTATTATTCAAATAGCTTTTCTATATCATAAAAATCAAAATAGCTAAATGATAAGCTTTAAAGATTAATTCTAGTCACAATTCCATTTAATAATCCATTGTTATCTTTTTCATATATAAATAATATGTTAAAATATATGTTAGTTTTGGGAGGAAGAAAATATGGTAAAAATGTATTAAATGGATTTTTCTTAAAACATTTATATAATTCCTATAGTCATTATTTATGAATTTGTTGTTTTGTGATTTATTGCAAAAACAGCTAAAGATATAGCCAAATTAATAAAGCAAACGCTAGTCTTGAAATTTAATTATAAAAAATTATAATAATGTAGGTGATAAAAAATATGGAACTTATAAAAAAATTAAACATGAAGGTAACTCCTAAGGAGCTAATACTAGATCTTCTAATTTGTTTAGTATCAGGAGTAATAGTATCTTTTTCATATCATGTATTTTCAACTCCAAATGATTTCGCTCCAGGAGGAGTATCAGGTATAGCATCATTATTATCTTACTTAACTAAAATAAATATGGGCTGGTATATGATTATCTGTAATGCCCCAATTTTTATCTTAGTTTGTATATTTGTTTCTAAAAAAACAGGTGCTATGCTACTAGTATATATGGGTGTACAGGCAGGAACATTATTACTTCTAGAATATATAAATTTTCCTACCTACGTTGCTCCTAATAATCTAATATTTGCATGTATTGGTGCTGGTGTAATATCAGGCTTCGGCTTTTCAATTATGCTTAGAAGATTTGGTGCTTCAGGTGGTACTTATGCTATTTCTTCTTTAATTAAGCATTTCAAACCTGAAACAAATGTAGCATACGTTTCATTCCTGCTAGATTCAAGCGTCGTTATTCTAGCTTATTTTTGTTACAACTTTAGCTTTAGTGAACCATTTAAATCATTTGATAATTCACTTGCTACATTACTAAATTTATTTATCGCAAATGTTATTGTAAATATTATGCTATCAGGATTAAAGAATGGTTATAAGCTTGAAATTATAACTACTAATCCAGAAGAAATTACTGAAAAGCTTTTAAGCCTACATTTAGGTGTTACAGAAATAAATGTTAAGGGTATGTATACTATGCAGGATAAATATGAATTAGTATGCATTATTAGAAAAAGATACATGGGTGTTGTATTAAAGGTCTTAAAACAATATCCTTCAACCTTCTGCTGTGTAACAAACGTATCAGAGGTTATCGGAAAATTTGAAAGATAAAAAGGGTGCTCTACAAGCACCTTTCAGACTGTTGACAAACTCGTAAAAAGAGTAAAGGTCAACAGTTTTTTTAATTATCTAATAGTATGAATAAGAAATTCTGGGTTTTATATTATATGTGTGATATAATTTAATCATAAGAAAAGCGATATTTATGATGACTAAAAATAAATAATGGTAAATTTGAGATGATTTTTGATTTATTTAGAAGAATTTTACCTTCATTTAATTTATAACTGGGGAACTGGTCTAAAAAGATCAATTAAAATGTGTAATGATTTAGAAATTATAGTTGAAGTTATAAATGATGGTATAGGAATAAGAGTAAATATCTATAGAAACAGAAGAGCCTACCATTAAACAAATAAAATCAGAAAATTTAACTGAACAAGAACAAAAGATATATTGGTCGCAAAGAACGCAAAAGAGAGTTCTTGAAAATATTATAAGAAAGGCGAGGAAAGGATAAATATGAAAAAAAGATTGTTAGGGATTAGTTTAGGTATATTATCTTTTTTTACGTTAGTTGCATGTAATAATGATAATAGTGATGAGCAAGGAAAAACTGTTATTGGTGATAATATTTCAGTTTTAAATCAAAAGAGTCATATTTTTAAGGATTCAGCTGATTTAAATAATTCTGCAACATTAACACTTTATAAGGCAAAGGATTATGGAGATGTTCCTTATTTAAATGCTAATGATATATCATCATTATTAACTACATTTTCTGGAGTTAATTTTAAATATAGTAAGGATGGAAATGTAGTTACTATAACAAAGAATGAAAATGATAATTGCTTCGTTAAATTTGATTCAAAGAATAATGAAATATCTTATAAGAATATTGGTATTTTAACTGAATTAAAGAATGATTCAATTGGTCAGGATTATTGCTTAACATCAGGTACTGTTATTAGAAGTGCAAAAAGCACTAAGATAGGTACTGTTGGTAAGGATGAGGGCAAGGTTTCTTTAAATGATTATAAGATTAAATTATATGAAGAAGAGGGAAACATTTATGTTCCTTATGATTTAGTAAATGTCCTACTTCAGCCTTCAAGTCTTGTACCTTATGTTTATAATGGTAAGGATTTCTTCTTAAATCCTACATCATATGAGCATTCTGATTTATCAAGCTTATGCTATTCAGGAAATGGTGTATTTACATATGGATTTAAATCATATGGTGAAACTTATGTATATACATATAAAAAGGTAGATACAAAGAGTGGTCAAAAATATACATATCAAACTGTAGATGTTGATGGTAAGGTAAGTGTGCCTAACCATGAAATTGCCTTATATAGTGATGGTACTGGTGTAATTTTAGATGCTAATACTAATACTGAAATTAAGGATTCAGAAAATAGAATTACAAAGATTAAATATAAAGAAGAAAATAATTATTTAACTATGTATATGAGCTTTGCAGAAAAGAATAGTGCAATTTCTCCTACAGAAGATGTATATGATAGAAAGCTTGTTATCAATACTGATGAAACTAGAGTTGGTAAAAAGGAAAGATCAAAGGAGACTGCTCTATTTACTTATAATTTATTATGCTTATCATTTGATAAGGTTTATTCAGTAAAGGAAGCAAAAAATATTGCCTCATTTGATAATTTCTTAACTGAAAAGGGCTATAAGAATGATTTACAATCAACAAATGTTAGAACATATGAAGAGGCAATGTTTAAATTTTTAAATAAGGATATTGATGATGGTCATACTAATGTTGAATTTATTTCTATTTTTGATATTCCAGGCAATGGTTTAATGAATGTATTTGGTGCTAAATATCCTAAGACTCATACTATAAGTATTAATGATAAGGCTCAAAATTATTATTCAGAAAGATATAATAGTGATTCTAATGTAGCTCGCACTATGAGAACAGAAGAAACAGAGGATACTGCATATTTATCATTTGATAGCTTCTTATTAAATTATGGATTCCCAAATAATTTTAAGACTTATGCAATAGACCCTGATATTGAAGAGCTTAAGAAGAATGATACTTGCGGATATTTAGCAGCTTGTATTATGGAAATTGAAAGCTTAAATAAAACAAGAGAAAAGAAGATTAAAAATATTGTTGTAGATATTACTGCAAATACTGGTGGTGCAATGGGCGTTATGCCTTTTGTAGCATGTATAATGACAAAAGATCCTACTTTTTCTGTTGTTGATTCAAGAACAGGTCAAGTAATTGAATATCATTATGAGGCTGATTTTGATGGTGATGGCGTTTATGGTGATACATATGCAGATAAATTTAATTTCTTTATTTTAACATCTGATGCATCATTTTCATGTGGTTCAGCTCTTCCTTCAATGCTAAAGGGTACTAATGTAAAGATTCTTGGTATTCCTGGTGCTGGTGGAGCATCACCTATTACAAGCTTTACTGACGCATCTGGATTTGGCTATAAGACATCTGGACAATTTGGTGTTTGTTATAAGGATAATGGTACTTATAAGACTATAGAAAATGGTGTTCCAGTTGATTATGAAATTAGTAAAAATTTATGGTATGATTATCCAAATTTAACTAAGAAGATTGATGAAATTGTAGCTTCATTAAATAAATAAAAAAAGGAGAGTATAAATTTATGAAAAAGGTTTTTGGCTTTTTAGTTCTTTTGGGCTTAAGCTTTACTATTGCATCCTGCAATAATAAAAATAATAGCCCAGAAGAAGATGGAAGATATGCTATTTATAAGCTAGCACAGGATAGTAATTATAAGGGTACCTATGAAGAATGGCTAGCTTCTATTAAGGGTGATGAAATTGAATTAAGTGTTATTGATAATTCTTTAAAATGGAAATATAAAACTGAACCTGATACTGCATATAAAACATTAGTTAATTTATCAACATTAAAGGGTGCTGATGGAAAA
>JAFXUP010000072.1 GCA_017524905.1 Acholeplasmatales bacterium
ATCATCTTCTGTAATAATATTATTATTTTTTTTACCAATTAGCTTTAATGCTTCAATTCCTTCCTTAAATTCCATATTATTAACTCCCCATTTTCATAATAAAAAACGATAACTCTTATTTTATTATATAAAATTTTAAGACAAAATGAAATATTAAAAAAAGAAAAGGTGGCAATGCCACCTATCATTAGTGCTTTATAATAAAATCCTTAAGCTTTTTAGATCTAGCTGGATTTCTTAGCTTTCTTAAAGCTTTAGCTTCAATTTGTCTAATACGTTCTCTTGTAACGTTAAATTCTTTACCAACTTCTTCTAGAGTTCTTTGTCTTCCATCGATTAAGCCAAATCTTAATCTTAAAACTCTTTCTTCTCTTTCAGTTAAAGTAGATAAAACCTCATCAAGCTCTTCTCTTAATTTCATCTTAGCTGTATATTCATATGGATCTAATGCATGTGGATCTGATACGAAATCACCTAATGATGAATCCTCTTCTTCACCAACTGGTTGTTCTAAAGAAATAGGCTCTTGAGCAATCTTTTGAATTTGTTGTACCTTTTCAACAGGAATACCCATTCTTTCAGCTATTTCAGCTTGGCTTGGTTCTCTTGATAACTCTTGAACTAATTGTCTTTGAGTTCTAACAAGCTTATTGATTGTTTCTACCATATGAACAGGAATTCTAATTGTTCTTGCTTGGTCAGCAACTGCTCTTGTGATAGCTTGTCTAATCCACCAAGTTGCATATGTAGAAAATTTATAGCCTTTGTTATAATCAAATTTATCAACAGCCTTGATTAAGCCCATATTACCTTCTTGAATTAAATCTAAGAATTGTAAGCCTCTACCTAAATATCTTTTAGCAATAGATACAACTAATCTTAAGTTTGCATCTACAAGCTTATCCTTAGCTAAATCAGCTCTAAATACGATATCTTGTAATTTATTATATTCTTCTTGAGAAACACTGTTTTCGCCTTCTTCTTCAATTTTAGCTAAACGTTCCTTTGCTTCTCTTCCTTCAACTACTCTTTGAGCATATTCAGTTTCTTCTTCGATTGTTAATAATTGAATATTACCAATTTCTTTTAAATACATTCTTACAGGGTCATCAACTCTAACAGAAGATGGTAATTGGTCATAATCAGAAATATCAACTTCCTCTTCTTCAATTATAACTGGTTCAATATCATCGATATCTTCTTCAACTGAATTAATTTCGATTTCAGCATCAGTTAAGGCCTTTTCAATTAAATCATATTCGTCCTTATCTTCAGTAAAGTATTTTGCAATATCATTTGTAGTAACACTTCCACCGTTTTTCTTGCCTAATTCGATTAATTCATTAATTGCTTGTTGTAATTCCATTACTTGTCTCTCCTTTTCAAGGTTTCTTTTTTCTTTCTGTTAGCAAATTTTGCAACGATTAAATTATTTTTATAATTTACATCACTTGTTCTTGCAATATCCTTACTAATCTTTCTTCTTTGAGCATCAAGATGCTCTAAATGAATTTTCTCAATACACTGTTCTAAGTCTTCTTCATCATATTTATCAGGATTAGTTCTTAATATATCTAATATTTTAAAATAATAAGCTCTTTTATCCTCATCTAATGCTTTAATGAATGATTCTTCAGAAAACAATTCATTTTCATTATAATAGTCAAACACAAGTGACATCCACAAATTTCTGTTATCATCACTTAAAGCATCTAAATATGGGGTAATCATATTATCTATATATAGGGCCTTTTCCTTAGATGATTTAGCATACATAAATAATCTTATTTGAGCTCTTGATATATTATTTTCAAGCTTTATTTCTTTAGGCTTTACATAATCATCATCGCTTGCAATAAAATCATTATTAATATTTTTTCTTTTAAATACTAAATAATCATTTTTAATAGCATCTAAAGAAGATTTTATTGCCCCTGCAAATAAGGTTAAATATTTTTCCTCAATCATACTTGAATTAGAATTTGCTAATGATTTAAAGATAACTTCCTTTGCATCATTTAATCCTGATGCATCATTTAAATCATAATTAATTAAAGCTTGATTTAAGGTATATGAATATTCATCTACAATATGGCTTTCAAAATATTTTACATATTCTTCCTTACCATATTTTAAGACGTATTCATCTGGGTCTAATCCATTTGGTAATAAAACTAAATGTACATTAAATCCTGCTTCCTTAAAAACATTAATTGCTTTTAAAGAGGCATTTATACCTGCTTTATCACCATCGTAACAAATGATTACATTTGATGTATATTTTTTTATTATATTTGCTGCTTGAATTCCAATGGCAGTACCCATTGAACAAACAGCTTCCTTTAGTCCTGATTTATAAGATGCTATAACATCCATTTGACCCTCATGAAGAATAATTCTATTTTTTCTTCTTATTTCTGATTTTGTCAAATGAAGATTATATAGGACTTCTCTTTTATGATATAGAACTGTTTCTCTTGTGTTTACATATTTAGGTTGATTTTTATCTGGATTATTAAATATTCTTGCTGAATATCCAATAACATCACCTGATTCATCTTTAATAGGAAACATTATTCTTCTTACGAATAAGTCATGATATGAATCATTCATTCCCTTATCAACTAAACCACAATCAAGCATATCAAGTTCTAAATATCCTGAATCTTTTAAAACATTATATAAGTTATCAGATTCCTTTGGAGATAAACCAATGTCGAAATCATTAATTAATTCATTATCGATTCCTCTTTTGGCTAAATAAGCCTTAGCTTCATCACCATATTCAGTTTTTTCTAATACACTTCTATAAAAGTTTTTTGATAAATTCATTAAATCCTTATGCTTTTTATAAGGATCAACCTTTTCGATTTTCTTATATCCTGAAATTTTTATTCCATTTCTTTCAGCTAAAATGCTTAAAGCTTCACCATATTCAATATTTCTAATTTGCATTAAAAATTGAATTGGGTTTCCTCCACCCTTACAGCTAAAGCAATGGGCAAGCTTTTTTTCAGGACTTACAACAAATGAAGGAGTATTTTCACTATGAAATGGACATAATCCTACATAGTTTTTGCCACGCTTTTCTAAAGTTACATATTCAGATACTAATTCAACAATATCAGTCGAATCAATTATTCTTTGCTTTTCTTCTTCTGTAGCCATGGCTTCTCCTTTAAAGTTTTATAATAAAATCTTCTTTTCTACATAAGGAACAATTTCATCAATCTTTAATGTAACTTGTTCCATTGTATCTCTATCTCTTAATGTAACTGTACCATCATTTAATGTATTATCATCAATTGTAATACAATATGGAGTACCAATTGCATCTTCTCTTCTATAACGCTTACCAATATTGGCAGTTTCATCATATACACAAGAGAAATGCTTAACTAATTCATCATAAATTTCATTAGCCTTTTCAGCATGATTTTTCTTAATTAAAGGTAAAACTGCAACCTTATATGGAGCAAGTGCTGGATGTAATCTTAATACAGTTCTTACATCGCCCTTTTCATTAGTTTCTTCATCATATGCTGAGAATAAAACTGAAAGTAACATTCTTTCAACACCAACAGATGGTTCAACAACGTATGGAATGAATTTTGAATTATCTTCAGGGTCTAAGTATTCTAAGTTAACACCTGAATGTTGTTGATGGGCATTTAAATCGTAATTAGTACGAGATGCGATACCCCATAATTCACCGAATCCCCAAGGGAATTCAAATTCAATATCAGTTGTTGCATTTGAATAGAATGATAATTCTTCTTTTTCATGATCTCTAAATCTTAATTTGTTTCCATCAACGCCAATTAATTTTAAGAAATCCATACAGTAGCCTCTCCAGTAATTGAACCAATCAATTTCTGTACCTGGCTTACAGAAGAATTCTAATTCCATTTGTTCAAATTCTCTTGTTCTAAAAATGAAATTACCTGGAGTGATTTCATTTCTAAATGACTTACCAATTTGACCAATACCAAAAGGTAGTTTCTTTCTTGTAGTTCTTTGAACATTTTTAAAGTTTACAAAAATACCTTGTGCTGTTTCAGGTCTTAAATATATTTCATTAGCAGAATCTTCAATAACACCTTGATGTGTCTTAAACATTAAATTAAATCTTCTAATTTCAGTATAATCTAAAGCTCCACACTTAGGACATACAATATTATGCTCTTTAATAAATGAAGTTAATTCATCATTAGTCATACCATCTCCAGATATTTCACCTTTCGAATAATCTTCAACTAATTTATCAGCTCTATATCTAGCATGACACTTCTTACAATCAATTAATGGGTCAGAAAATGATGAAATATGACCAGATGCAACCCAAGTTTCTCTATTCATAAGAATTGCCGCATCTAAACCAACATTTAATTTGTTTTGTTTAACAAATTTAGCCCACCAAGCTTGCTTGATATTATTCTTTAGTTCAACTCCTAAAGGACCATAATCCCATGCATTAGCAAGACCACCATAGATCTCACTTCCCTGGAAAACAAAGCCTTGTTCTTTAAGATAAGCTACTAAACCTTCTAATGTTATTTTTTGCATTTTAAAATACCTCCGGGCAATAAACACCATTAAATCCTATCTTACATTGAAAATAAAGAAAAGTCAAGGTCTAACCCCCTAAAGGGGTTATATTTTTTTAATTTTTC
>JAFXUP010000010.1 GCA_017524905.1 Acholeplasmatales bacterium
ATAATTATTTAAAAAATCATATTAATGTCTGATACTAATCCACTTTCACTTCTAAGAGAGGAATTAGAGAATGATGACATTCAAATAAAAGTAAATGCAATTCATAGATTTCCTGTTATAATGGCTGTTTTTACTCCTGATAAAATAATAAGTGAATTTATTCCTTATATTCAAAAAATAATACCAACAGAAGAAGATGAAGTTCTTTTAGCTATAAGTGAAGAACTTCCTCATTTTAAAACATATTTAGATGGAAAACAAATGACTGCTGTTTTACCTTTATTTCAATTATTATTAGGATGTGAAGAAACAGTAGTAAGAGAGAGTACAGTTGAAGGTTTAAGAAAATTAGTACCTTCTTTAACAGATGAACAAGTTCAAAAAGATTTAATTCCTATGGTATTAAATATATCAAATATGGAAGCATTTCAATGGAAAGTATCATCTTGTTATTTAATTAGAATATGTTATCCTAAAGCAGGAAAAGAGAAAGAAAGATTAGTTAATTTATATTCAAAATTATGTGATGATGATACACCTATTATAAAAAGAACAGCAGCAAAAGAATATGGTCCATTATGTTTAATTATAGAAAAGGAAACAGTTAAATCAGAAATGTTAAATTATTATAAAAAATTTATGAATGAATCAGATACAGTAAGAGTTACTATTTTACCTTCTATTGTTCAATTAGCAAAAATATTTCAAGATTCTGAATCTCAAAAACTTCATATGCAAAATATTAATTCAGCTTCTTTAGATAAATCTTGGAGAGTAAGAAATGAATTAGCTAATTTATATCCTCAATTTATTGATTATTTCTCTAATAATTCTAATGTTGATTTAGTTCAACCTATTTGTACTTTAATGAAAGATAGTGAAACTGAAGTTAAAGCATCAGCTTTAAAAGCTCTTAATGCTGTAATTACTAAATTACCTAGTGATAAAGTTACTTCTCAAATTGTTCCTACTTTAAGAGGATTAAATAATGAATCAAATAAAGATACAAAATCAAATATAGGTTTATTATTTGGACCTATATCAAGAATAATAGGTTATACTGGTTTTAATGCTAATTTAGGTACAATGATGGATACATTAATGAAAGATGAAAATGCAGATGTAAGATTAGGTGTAGCTAAATCTATGTATGATATATTTGTATCAAGTGATGGAAGTTTATTATCTTCAATTAATTCATTTTTAGGAACTATGCAAAAAGATACACAATATAGAATAAGAGAATGTGTATATGAAACATTAGCTAAATTAGGTGTTAAATATGGATTAGAAGTATTTAAAAATAATATTGAAGGTTTATTTTTTAATTATTTAACTGATAATGTTGCTTCTGTTCGTGAAATAGGTATTAAAAGTTTATCTTCATTAATTCAACAATTTGGTTTATCATGGGTAACTAGTGGTCTTATTCCTAAATTACAAAGTCATTTATCTACTCCTAAAATTAGTTATCTTAATAGAATGTGTATGATTCATTCTGTTTGTGTTTGTGCTGAATATTTAGATGCTAAACAAAATGCTGATTTAATTGTTCC
>JAFXUP010000073.1 GCA_017524905.1 Acholeplasmatales bacterium
ATATTTATTTTTTGACACTAATAACTATTATTTAAATCAAAAAGAATTTTCGCCTAAATCATGAGGCTTAATTACATCATCTATTTTAAGAATCATTTTACAAACTTGTGTAGCCAATTGTATTTGTTGTTTTTTAGAATTATAACCTTCAAAAACTTTTTGTATCATCATATTATTTGTTCCTTTTTTTAAACAATCAACACCTAAACAAGGATTATTTTCCTTAATTTGTTTAGTCTTTAAATTAGCCAAATATTCAATACCATTATATCCACTATTTTCAGCAAGTGAAATAGGAATGGAATCCAAAGCTTCAGCAAAGGCTCTAATAGCATATTGTTCAATTGATGAAGTATTATCAGCTTTTTCAGCCACATATAAAGAACAAGAAATTTCAGCTGCACCTCCCCCATATACTATTTTTGGTTCTTTTATCATATTTCTTACGACACAAATCGCATCATGTAAACATCTTTTTGCTTCATCAACAATCATTGATGATCCACCTCTTACTAATATAGTTACAGCCTTTTTTGCAAGACATAATTCTATTAATATAACTTTATCATTTTTTGTTCCTAAATTTACCTCTTTTACTTCATAAGCTTTTCCGAATTTTTCTACTGCAATATCTTTAAAATTATTTATTATTCTTCCTCCTGAAGCCAAAGCTATTTGCTCTATTTCCGTACCTCCTACCCATCTTACAGCAGGGATATTATTATGCATTAAAAGATGATTTGCCTCATCATCAAAGCCCCATTGACATATAATAAAATTAGCTCCGCTTTTTTTTATATTATCAACCATATCTTTAAAATAATTTTGTTCTGTTTCATATAATTTTTTATAATCTTCAGCACTTTTTATATCTATATTATATTTACTTTTTGGTTTCGGCGGTTCAAAGGGAATATTTAATATACATATTGATGCATCAGTAACCTTTTTAGGCATTTGTGGATGACTCATTTCTTTATCTAATACGATACCTAAGATTAATTGGGTATCTTCTAAATTTCCACCAACCTTTCCCACTATTTTAATAAGATCAAAATTTACATCCTTTCTTGCTGTATCTGCCACCGCTAATACAGCATTTACTGCAATTTCTGCGAATTTATCTTGATATTTTGATACAACTTTGGATGAAAGAGCTGTTTTTGCTGCACCTTTTAAATCTTCTGTGTTATTTTTATCAAATTTAATTTCGTCTAAATTATCTAAAGCATATTTGCATCCTTTATCAAAACCTTCTATTATTTGAAGTGGATGCAATCCCTTATCTAATAATTTTTGCGCTTGTTCTAATAAAGCCCCTGCTAATATGACAACTCCTGTTGTTCCATCTCCTATTTCATCATCTTGTGATTTAGATAATTCTACTAATAATTTTGCAATGGGATGTTCTATATTCATATTTTCTATTATTGTTGCTCCATCATTTGTGACAGTAACATCTCCATCTTGACTTATTAACATTTTGTCCATACCTTTTGGCCCTAAAGAAGACTTTAAAGAATTAGCTACACCACATGCTGCTAGAATATTGCTCTATATATGGTATATTTATATATAAAATAATTACTTTATAGGCTTCTTTACCTTTTAATCTTTCTTTTGTACTATCTACATCAAATAGAATAATAGGATGTCCATATTGATTCATTAAAAGACTCATATTAGAAATAATAATTAAATATTTAAATATTTAGATTTATAATTAAAATAATTATTAATTCATGTTTTATTTTGAGCATGCTTATGGGGATTGGGGATTGGGGATTGGGGA
>JAFXUP010000011.1 GCA_017524905.1 Acholeplasmatales bacterium
AAATTAAGTGGTAATGATTTAAGCTGGGAATTAACTGAACCAATTCGTTTCAATATTTATGATAGAATTGGTGGTGGTGATGCCTTTGCATCTGGTGTCATCCATGGATTATTAAAGAATTTTGATGATCCAGCTTATGCTGTAAGATATGGCTTAAATACTTCTGTATTGAAGCATACTATTTATGGTGATGCATCAACATTCTCTTGTGAGGACATTGAGTCATTTATGGCTGCAAATGGTTCTGCTGAGGTTGTAAGATAATAAGGAGAAAATATGATAGTCGGAAAATTAGTTGACTTATATAGATATAAAGGAATTGCAAAAAATATTGATACTGCAATTGATTTTATCTTAAATAATGACTTACTTGCTTTACCAAAGGGAAAGACAGTAGTTGATGGCGATAATGTATACATTAATAGAGATACATATATTGCTAAGCCTTATGAAGAATGCTTCTTTGAAAATCATGAAAACTACATTGATATTCAAATTGTATTAAAAGGCAAAGAAAGAATAGGTTATACTCACATCTCTAATCCAACATTAAAGGTAACTACACCTTATAATGAAGTTAAGGATGTAACTAAGTATAATTATGATCCAGAAGGAGCTGTTTATTTCGATTTAGAAGAAGGATTTGCTTTAGTTTATACTGAAGATGCTCATCTTGCTAAATGTGATGTAGATGGTAAAACTGTGGAAAAAGCTGTAGTAAAAGTTAAAATTGAGAAGTAATTAAATTAAAGAGGAGAAATAAAAAAATGAAAAATTTAAAGTTTAATTCTAAAAAAGTTGTAACAATGGGCGAAATTATGCTTCGTTTATCAACACCTGCAAACACTCGTTTTGTTCAAGCTAACCAATTCGATATTATTTTCGGTGGTGGTGAAGCTAACGTTGCTGTTTCTTGTGCTAATTATGGTTTAGATGCTTACTTCGTATCTAAATTACCTGATAATCCTATCGGACAAGCTGCTGTAAATTCTTTAAGAAGATATGGCGTTGATACTAAGTACATTGCTCGTGGTGGCGATAGAGTTGGTATTTACTATTCTGAAACTGGTGCTTCTATGAGACCATCAGTTGTTGTTTATGACCGTGCTCATTCTTCAATTGCTGAAGCAAAGCCTGAAGATTTCGACTTTGATGCAATTATGAAGGATGCTGGTTGGTTCCACTGGTCAGGAATCACTCCTGCAATTTCTGATGCTTCAGCTAAGTGCTTAGAACAAGCATTAATCGCTGCTAAGAAGTATGGCGTTGTTGTTTCTTGTGACTTAAACTTCAGAAAGAAATTATGGACTTCAGAAAAGGCTATTTCTGTTATGAAGCCATTAATGAAGTATGTTGATGTATGTATCGGTAATGAAGAAGATGCTGAATTATGCTTAGGCTTCAAACCAGATGCTAACGTTGAAGCTGGTGAAACTGGTGCTGCTGGTTACCACAATATCTTCAAGCAAATGGCTAAGGAATTTGGATTTAAGTATGTTGTTTCAACATTAAGAGAATCTTTCTCAGCTACTCATAATGGTTGGAAGGCATTAATCTATGATGGTGAAGAATTCTATGAATCAAAGAGATATGATATCGATCCTATCATCGACAGAGTTGGTGGTGGTGACTCATTCTCTGGTGGTCTAGTTTATGGTTTAATGACTAAGGCTACTCAAGGTGAAGCATTAGAATTCGCTGTTGCTGCATCTGCATTAAAGCATACTATTAATGGTGACTATAACTTAGTTTCTGTTAAGGAAGTTGAATCTTTAGCTGGTGGTAATGCTAACGGACGTGTACAACGTTAATTTGAATTAAAGTATTAAGGCACCACCACAAGTGGTGCCTATAAACTAAAACCCCTTTGGAGGTATATATGAAAATTGGTGTTAGAGTACATGATTTTGGAAAATCTGATGCTAAAACATTAGCTTTAAAGGCTAAAAATGTAGGCTTTGATGCTGTTCAATTAGTATTAAATAAAGCTATTGAGGGTGAAACTGGCCTTGCTGGTAGCCTATCAAAAGAAAAGGCAGAAGGCTTTTATAAAGCATTTGCTGATGAAGGAATAAAGATTGCTATGCTTGGTGCATATTTTAATCCTGTTCATTCTGATAAAGAAAAGGTTAAATCATTAGTAGCTAAATTTAAAGAACATTTAAAATATGAGCATGATTTTAAAGCTGATTTTGTTGGATCTGAAACTGGTTCATTTAATGATGATAAATGGACATATAATCCTTTAAATAGAACAGAAGAAGCTTTCCAAGAAGTTAAAAGAATCTTTTCTGATTTAGCAAGATGTGCTGAGAAAGAAAATGCTAATATGGCAATTGAAGGTGCCTTTGGCCATTGTATGTTTGAGCCTAAAGCCCTACATCGTTTAGTAACAGAAATTAATTCAAATAATGTATATTATATAGTTGATATTTATAATTATTTAGCTATATCAAATTATGAGCATCAAAGAGAAATATTTGATGAGTGCTTAGAGTTATTTAAAGATAGAATTGTAATTTATCATATTAAAGACTTTGTTGTTGAAGATGGAGCATTAAAGCAATGCTGTATCGGTAAGGGCTTAATGGATTTTGATTACATGATACCTAAAATTAAAAAAGCAACTCCAAATGCATATTTAATATTTGAAGGTTCAAAGCCTGAGGATATGGAATTTTCTTATAAGTTTATCAAAGGTAAATTAGAGGAGAATAACTAATGAAATTAGATGTAAGATATGCGAATCATCCAGATGATTCAAAAAAATATGATACAGAAGAATTAAGACGTCATTACTTAATTGAAACTGTATTTGAGGCTGATGAAATTGTATTTACATATTCTCATCAAGACCGTATGATTGCTGGTGGTATTATGCCAGTAAATAAAAAGGTAGTATTAGATTCTGCTGATGAATTACGTGCTGAATATTTCTTACAAAGACGTGAAATGGGATTCATTAACGTTGGTGGTAAGGGCCGTGTTACATTAGATGGTAAGGTATATGAAATCCTTCCAAAGGATGGTATGTACATTGGTATGGGTACTAAAGAAATCGTATTTGAATCTTTAGATAAAGCAAACCCTGCTAAATTCTATGTAAACTCATGTCCTGCTCATAAGACTTATCCAACAGTTTATATTAATTATGAAAAGGCAAATCATAAGCCTATGGGTGATGAAACTCATATGAATAAGAGAGTTATCAATCAATATATCCATAAGGATGTTTGTGATTCTTGTCAATTAGCAATGGGTATGACTGAACTTGCAGTTGGTTCTTCATGGAATACAATGCCTTGTCATACACATGAAAGAAGAATGGAAGTATATTTCTATTTCAATTTCCCTGAAACAGAAAGAGTATTCCATATTATGGGTCGTCCTGATGAAACAAGACATATTATTATGGCTCCTGAACAAGCTGTAATTTCACCTTCATGGTCTATTCACTGTGCAGCTGCAACAATGAATTATACATTCATTTGGGGTATGTGTGGTGAAAATCAAGATTATGATGATCAAGATTTTTTCAAGACAGCTGATTTAAAGTAGTAAGTAAAATTAAAATAAAATTTCTATTAGGAGGAAAGAAAAAATGGAAATGAAAGATTTCAGATTAGATGGTAAGGTTGCATTAATCACTGGTGCATCTTATGGTATTGGTTTTGCTATCGCAACAGGTATGGCAAAAGCAGGTGCAACTATCGTATTTAACGATATTAAGCAAGAATTAGTAGATAAGGGTCTTGCTGCATACAAAGCAGAAGGTATTAAGGCTCATGGTTATGTATGTGATGTAACTGATGAAGATGCAGTTAACGAAATGGTAGCTAAGATTGAAAAGGAAGTTGGTGTTATTGATATTTTAGTTAATAACGCTGGTATTATTAAAAGAATTCCTATGACAGAAATGACAGCTGCTCAATTCCGTCAAGTTATCGATGTAGATTTAAATGCTCCATTCATTGTATCAAAGGCAGTTATTCCTGCAATGATTAAGAAGGGCCATGGTAAAATCATTAACATTTGTTCAATGATGTCAGAATTAGGTAGAGAAACAGTTTCTGCTTATGCTTCTGCAAAGGGTGGCTTAAAGATGTTAACAAGAAATATCTGTTCAGAATATGGTGAATTCAATATTCAATGTAATGGTATCGGACCTGGTTACATTGCAACACCTCAAACTGCTCCTTTAAGAGAGCGTCAAGCAGATGGTTCTCGTCATCCATTTGATTCATTCATTTGTGCAAAGACTCCAGCTGGACGTTGGTTAGAAGCAGATGAATTAGCAGGACCAGCAGTATTCTTAGCATCTGATGCTTCAAATGCTGTAAACGGACATATTTTATATGTTGATGGTGGTATTTTAGCTTATATTGGTAAGCAACCTAAGTAAGATTATTTGGACTAGCTTTTTAAAATAACCTAGAGTTTTATTAGATTTAATCTAGTAAAACTTTAGGTTGTTTTTATAAATGTATAATAAAAGGTGAAAAAAGTATTAGTATATTGGATTAATACGAATTAAAGTGTTTTGATAATAATGAGGGAAATATATGACAAATAATAAACTAAAAAAATCTTATTTAATATCCCTTAAGGGTATTTCTATTTTTATGCCATTACGGTCATTTTTTTTACTGGTAATTGGATTATTGATTATGCTTGAAATAAATGTTATAGCTGGTATAATCATTATTTTAGTAGCATTATCGCTACGGATTGAATGTTTTTTTCTTATTAAATATATAAATAAAAAAATTGTTGAAATTTTAGAAAGTGAGAAAGAAAATGAAAAATAAGTTGTTTTTTAAATTATTCTTTTTAACTTTTATAATTCTTATTGTAAGTATTTTGGGTTTTAGGTTGAATATTTATGCTATTGATTGTGATGATTATTCAATTGAAGAATATGTGAATAGTGATTCGTTATTAAATTCGGATACATACTCAATTAAAGATTATCCTGAAATAATTAATTCAAGAGGTGGTATAAGGAACCATGGTACTGGGTATTATTGGGAAAATATTGGAATGGATGATTATATTGTTGATATTATTCCGAAAAGTCTTTTTAGTATTGAAGGAAATCAATTTTGTATAGGAGATGAGTACGGCTTTTTTATTAATACTGTGAAAGAAGTAGTATGTAATGCTCCGTATGCTTCGTTATATAATTCTACAGTAATGGTTTTTGATATAGACGTTAATGTTGATTTGATTGAAACAAATAATAATATAGTATTTACTGTGGAACCACTTTTTGAATATAATTATTTATGTTTGAATGGTAATGCCAAGTATTCATATTGCTCATTTGATTTTGACTATTCATTGGAAGAGCCATGGATTATTCTAAATCCAGTATACACAGATTATTCAAATAATGAATTTAAATGTTTGATGAGTTCAGAGTATTATTTGAAAGATATTTCTATAGGAGCATGTTTGTTAAACGAAAATTCATTAAATTATGGTGATGAAGGTTATAATCCTCTTGATGATAATGGATGTTTTTTTACAGGTTTTGATTATAGTCTTGATGCTTCATATTTAAGAACGAAAAATGTAGATTGGTATGAATTAATACAAAATGGTGCTGATAACATAAGATGGGGATTTGGATGGCTTGATACTATACCAGGTATTGGTTCAGTAACAGCTACGCTTGGACAAATTTATGATTTTGCAAACCTTACTAAAAATAATACTATCTGTTTAAAGAATTTTGTTAATGATTATTTAAAAAATGATTTAATACCATACAATAAAGGATTGACCGCATCATATTTTTATCCTAATAAAATGGAACAATTAACATATTATAAAGATACCATCGGAAATCCATTTCTTGTAAAAAAAGCAGGTATTGAAATAAATACAGCTGGTGAAAATAGTTTGTTATTTGGTGTTAATGATTGTTTAAAAACATATTTTACAGTAAATTATACAACCAGTGATAATGAATGTGAATTTACGCGTTTGATTAATCATCTTGTTCTAAAAATTTCTAAAATTGATGGAGAGACAATTGAAACTAGTGGTAGGATAGTGACTAATTATTTTGGAGAAAAAAATAAAACAATACTTACATATAATTCAGAAAAAATATATCTTTTACCAAATGGGTTCAATATGTTTAAATTTGTTCCTGAATATGCTGGATATTATGATATAAAAGTATCAATCTCAGGTGATGTAAAAATCAAAATTAATGATGAATTTTTATCAATTAACAAATCATTAGAAATTACAAAGTATTTTAAATTAAATGAAGAAGTAATAATAAAAATCTATGGTAATGCTCAAAGTCAAAGAGGAACGATACAAATAGATAATTCAAATCAATTGAATGATATTGAAATTGAAAGTGAATGTGAATATGTATTATCTTTAAACGGAATTTCTGGAGTTAACTGGATATATACAAATAACGATAATATAGTAATAACAAAACTAAAATATTATGATAACAATAATAGTATAGTTTATTATTCATTTAATTTTTTAGAATCCAAAATTACTATACCTTTGAAAAGTGAGAATAAATATTATGTATATATAAAGAATAAATCAAATGTTAAATTGGAAACTTCGATTTCAATTGATCCGGTTCGACAAATTTATTGTGATTCACCAAATCAAGTTGTCTTGACATCGAATATAACCTATTACAAAGTGGTTAATGATAATGGAGGACAATACATTTTTTCTTTCTTTAATGACTATTCTAATGAGTATTTGTGTACATTGTTAGACTCTAATTTGGAAGTTATTCCAAATTTAAAAAAAGAAGATAGAGGAATATATAATATTTCGTTAGATGAAAACAAAGTTTATTATATTGGAATTACAAATTATAAAAATACAAATGCTAAAATTGTATTTAAAAAAGCTGACAACGCATATTCCTGGCTAATAAAAAGTAATGGCGATACAGTTTATGACGGCTTTGATGATTTGATATATTTAGAACGAGGCAATAGTTATATTGTTAGATTAAAGATTAACGGAGAAGTGACGAATCTTAGATATTCGAGTGAAGATTTAAATAATGCACCAAATTATAATTTAGAAGTTTCAAGTGATGGTAAACTTACAATTCCTTTATCTACACCATTAGGTGGAAATGGACTTAGAATAGAAGCAGAGAATAGTTATGGTGAATATTTTAGCAATAAAATTTATATAATTCCAACTATTAATTTAAATAGAATAACAATGACAACTTATAATGATGATGATTTTGGCTTTGGTTTAAATATTCCTAGAGAAATAAAAGGTATTAATTATATTATTGATAATAAAATAAAATGCGAAATAAATAATATAAATTTAGATAGTCGCAATACTATTTATCAAAGTATTAAGGATGATTATTTAAAGTGTGCTTCTTTGAATATTTCAAATATTCAAATAAAAGTTTATGAATTAAAGTATATCGATATTTATAATAGAGTACAAATTAAAGGATGTGATTTATCATGTGCTTTAGAAAATAATTTCTTTTATTCTGGAAATGGTACAAATGAGAAACCATATTTGATAAATTGCTTAAGACATTTTGAAAATCTAAGAAAGCTAAATGATAATAAGTTGTATTTTAAATTATCGAATAATATAATTTGTGAAAAAAATTGGGAACCATTACCAGAATTCAATGGTTTTTTTGATGGAAATAACTATTCTATCAATGGTATAAAAATGGAAATTAGCAGTTCATGTACAGAAGATAGTTTTGGTCTTTTTACTAAAAATTATGGTACTATCAAAAACTTGATTATAAATGAGTCAGGGACTCATACTCAAAATCAAAAAGGTTTCAATCCAAATAAATATATATATTCTGGTATGTTTTGCGGTCAAAATTATGGTTCAATAGAAAATTGTAAATACAAATCCAATAATATAAACATGTGCTTTTTTGTACCAGCAGTATATGTTGGCGGAATAGCAGGATATAATTCCGGAACTATTTCAAAATGTTATGTTTATAGTCATAATGTAGATGGCTATGGAAATAAAGGTGGAATTTGTGGTATTAATACTATCAATGGAAAGGTTATAGATTGTATTTTTGATGGCTTGATAACTAATAGATATGAAAAAGATGATCAACTTGAACAGTATTCCGTTGGTGGATTTGTTGGAATTAATTATGGTGAAGTTGAATATTGTAAAAATTATGGCAAGATTAAGTTTTCGTTAGGAAATTATCCTGAAACAAAGTTAAGTGATAGTAGAACTATGCAACCGAGAATGGGATTATATATTGGAACAAATTATGGAACTTATAAAGGTAATGTTAGTTATATTGATATAGATACTAAAGGCTTAAAAATTGTAAAATGGGAAACAGGTGCTTTATGGTGGAAAAAAACATATACATTTGATCAAACTTATTATTGTGGAAATGAATGTGGAGAAAATAAAAATTAGTATGATTTTCTTATTTGCCTAGTAGTAATCATTTTTTTAATTATTGTTGTTGTTTCATAAAGAATAAAATTATGTTATTATATTAGGTAATGAAGGAAGTGCTAATATGGTTTATTTAGGATATATATTATCAAGTGTTTTCTTTGGCAGTGTAATAATTATGCTTTTAGGATATTTATTTTTATGTTTTAGAAGAAAAACATCTGCCGCAAATAATTTATTATTATTAATTTTTTTACATTCATTTTTTACAATCATGGTTGAATCATGGAGCTTAGTATTAATGAATGGTGGATATGATATTATATTTGCTTTAAAAATCGATTATACAATAGTTTTATATTTTGCAATTCCTTTATTAATTTTTGTTGAAGTAGAAGATGCTATATTAAGGAAAAAGATTATAAGAAGTGAATATGGAGTTTATAATTTCTTTAGATTTTTACTTCCTACATTAACTATGCTATTAATAGTTGCAGCCTTTGGTATTTATTTCTTTTCAACTCATTATTTTATATTACTTTTAAGTTGATAATAGTTATTAATTATAGTAAAATTAGTTTGTATTTTTAAAAAGAGGAAGGTATTAAAAATGAACGCTGTTTTATCAGTATTTGGAAAAGACACTGTAGGTATTTTAGCTGCAGTTTCTGCTAAATGTGCAGATTATAAGGCTAATATTGTTGAGGTTACTCAAACAGTCATTAAAGACTATTTTGCTATGTTTATGGTTATTAATATTGATTCATTATCTTGTGATTTCAATGAATTTGTTGATAGCTGTACATCATTAGGTAAAGAAAAAGCATTAGAAATTCATGTAATGCATGAAGATATTTTCAATTTAATGCATAAAATTTAAGGAGTAGCTTATGTATAACGAAACAGAAATTATTGAAACCATAAAAATGATCCAAGAACAAAACTTGGATGTAAGAACAATTACTATGGGTATTTCATTAATTGATTGTATGGATACTGATATAAAGAAATCTTGTGAAAAGGTTTATAACAAGATTTATAATTATGCAAAAGATTTAGTTAAGGTTGGAAATACAATTTCAAAGAAATATGGAATTCCTATTATAAATAAAAGAGTTGCTGTAACACCTATTTCTATGCTTGTAGGTGTTTCAGGTGGTAATCCAGTTGAATATGCTAAAACATTAGATAAGGTTGCTAATGATATTGGTATTGATTTTATTGGTGGCTATTCAGCACTTGTTCAAAAGGGCTTTGCTCCAGGTGAAAAAGAATTAATTGATTCAATTCCTGAAGCTTTAGCTTGTACATCAAAATTATGCTCATCAGTAAATATTGGTTCTACAAGAGCTGGTATTAATCTTGATGCTGTAAAAATTATGGGTCAAAAGGTAAAAGAAGCTGCTGAAATTACAAAGGATAATAACTGTATTGGTGCATCTAAGCTTGTTGTATTTTGTAATGCAGTTGAAGATAACCCATTTATGGCAGGTGCCTTCCATGGTGTAGGTGAGGCTGATTGTGTAATTAACGTAGGTGTATCAGGTCCTGGTGTTGTAAGAGCTGCAGTTGCTCAAGCACCTAAGGATGCATCTATTGCTGAGATTGCTGAAATTATTAAAAAGACTGCATTTAAGGTTACTCGTATGGGTCAGCTTGTAGGTGTTGAAGCATCAAAAATGCTTGGACGTCCTTTTGGTATTGTTGATTTATCACTTGCTCCAACTCCAGCTGTTGGTGATTCTGTTGCTCATATTTTAGAAGAAATTGGACTTGAACAATGTGGATGTGCAGGTACTACAGCTTGTCTTGCAATGCTTAATGACGCTGTTAAAAAAGGTGGCGTTATGGCATCATCTAGA
>JAFXUP010000074.1 GCA_017524905.1 Acholeplasmatales bacterium
AGCATCAGACATAGAAAAGGATGGTATTGCCATGAGTAAATTATTAAGAAAATTATTGCAGATAGGAGAAGATTATTCTATTAATTTTGAATATATGTTTGATAAACAGCCAAATAAATCCAATTTAACTCATATTAAATTTAAAGTAAGTCCCAAAAGAAAGTTGGATGAACCAATAAAAGTAGAAGATACAGAGCTTCTTGAGATTATTAAAAATTCATACGTTGGAACACCTATTAATGAAGGGACCCCTTTATATTTTGTTCATAATGACATAGGTTTAGTATTCGAAGCTTGCGAATTAGAAATAGATCCTTTAGGCCCTATGAATGAAGAAAGAAGTTCAAAAAATAAAGTTAATTTTGGTTTCCTAGCAATGGATACAAATATTGAATTAGCCTCAGAAAATAATAAATATAAAATTAATTCTAAACAAATGAAGGCCAAAAGATTAACAAAATTTGGATTCAACTTTAACGAAATGGGTGTCGGAGGTTTAGATACCGAAATAAGTAATATATTCCGAAGAGCCTTTACAACCCGATTATATCCTACAGCATATTTAGAAAAATACGGTATTCACCACGTAAAAGGGATATTACTCTACGGTCCGCCCGGAACAGGTAAGACTTTAATCGCAAGGACATTAGCCAACGCTTTAAATGTAGCCGAATTTAAAGTAGTAAACGGTCCTGAATTATTTGATAAATATGTCGGAGAAACAGAAAAAAAAATAAGGGACTTATTTGCCAATGCTGAAAAGGACCAAAAAGAAAATGGAGATGAAGCCGGTTTGCATGTAATAGTCTTTGATGAAATTGATTCCATATGTAAAGCAAGAGGTACTGTTACTTCAGGAACTGGAGTAAATGATTCTGCTGTAAATCAATTATTAACTAAAATAGATGGTGTAGAAGCCTTAAATGATATAATTGTAATAGGAATGACTAATAGAAAAGATTTGATAGATGAAGCTATTTTAAGACCGGGGAGATTAGAATTGCATATTGAAGTTAATCTTCCTGATGAAAAAGGACGTTTGCAAATATTTAATATCCATACTAAAAAAATGCGAGAAAATAAAGTCTTAGATGATGACGTTGATTTAGCTAAATTGGCTAAGATGACCAAAAATTATACAGGGGCTGATATTGAATCCATGGTTAAATTAGCAACTTCTAATGCTTTAAGTCAAGGAATTAATTATAGCAATAACAAAATAAATTTCACTCAAGAGCATAAAGTTAATATGAAAAACTTTGAAGATGCCTTTGCAGAAATACAACCAATGTTCGGTGTTAAAAATGACGAATTAGAAAATTGTATTCAATTTGGAATGATTAATTATGGAGAAAATTATGAAATTCTTAGTTCTAAAATATCTTCATTATTTGAACAAATTAAAAATTCGCATAATATTAGTTTATTAAGTGTCTTATTAGAAGGAGAACCAGGTTGCGGTAAAACCTCTTTGGCTTCCTATTTAGCTTTGCATAGTGGATTTCCTTATGTGAGAATAATATCACCTGAATCTTTGGTAAAATTTATGGAACATGGCAAATATTCCTCTATTTATAATACTTTTGAAGATGGGTATAAAAGTCCTTATTCTTTAATTATTTTAGATAATATAGAAAAATTAATTGAATATATTAAAATTGGACCTAGATTTAGTCATTTATTATTGCAAACACTTACTGTTTATATTAAAAAATTACCACCAAAAAAAGGAAAAAAAATGCTTATTATAGGAACTACTTCAATGTCTGAGCAAATGGAAGATTTAGGATTAGTTGAATGCTTCGATAGAAGAATAAAAATACCTAATTTAACTAAAAATGAAATCATGAATGTACTTAAAAATTATCAATGTAATGGAGATGATAGGGAAAAAATAGCAAATTTGGTTCAAAATTTACCTATTAAACAATTATGTTTCCTTATTGATAGAGCTTTACAAAAAAATCCTGTGTTGCAATATAAAAACTTCGCTGATGAA
>JAFXUP010000075.1 GCA_017524905.1 Acholeplasmatales bacterium
GCCTTCTTTCATTCCTTTCGCTAAGCCTTCAGCTTGAGCTTTTTCTTCAATAGCCTTTCTTTCAGCACCGATATTTCTTCTAGCATGGTCTTCATCTAATAATCTCCACATTTCGGCATCATCATTAATGTCTTTACATGTTTTTATTATATTATCCATAAGTTTATCAGCTCCTTCTAATGAATCTAATTCCTTTGGTTCTTTAACCATAAATAGTTTATCCCAGATATCTATATTATAATCTGAATTATTAAATTTTTCAATTTCAACTATAGTAATAGAACCACATCTATTAAGTTCATTTTCATCTTCATCCTTTACTTTAAAAGTATGAATTGGATTAGAATCATCATAAATGTTAAAATTTAAAATCCATAAATTATAAACTATATCATGCTTATATTCCTCACCTTTTGGATAACTTCTAACAACTAAGTCCGCATAATATTTTAAGAACCTATCTTCAATATTATAAGTTGTGTTATTTTCTTGCATTTCAATATCAAATGTTTTATCTAATGCTTTAAATTTAACATCATAGTTTGACGTTTTAAAATAAATACCATTAATATTTTCAGTAGGCATTAATTGAATTTCTTCATTAATATCAAAATCCTTTAAATCCTTAATATACTTTTTAGCTAAAACCTTTAATGCATCAGGATTCTTTTCTAAATTCAATTTAAACATTAAATCATCTGTCATTAAATAAAATTTTTTCTTTTGTTTAATCATTTTTAATATCCTCCAAAGGGATATTATCATAATTCAAAAAATAATAAAAATTGCAAAATTTGCAAACAACTTTATATTTTTCTATCATTTTGGAAAATTAAAATGAAATATAATACCATTATAAAAATTATTATTAACTTAAGATAACAAAAAGAAAAAAGCTCTAATTTAGAGCTTTTTTGCATAATTTTATTTTTTAAATAATTGTATGCTTGAAGAATGCACCAATAATTCTTTTAACTGGTAATACCATTATGAATGCTTGAGGATCTACTTTATTTATGATTGATTTAGCTCTAAATAATTCATAAGAGGAAATAACCATAAATACATCAAATTTATCTACTCTTGTATAAGCACCTTGAACATCCATAATTGTACAGCCTCTTTTAATACCATCAATTAAAGCTTGTGATACCTCTTCTTTTTTTGATGTGATAACATCAATTCTTAAATAATTATAGGCTGTATGAATCTTATCAACAACTAAATTAGCAATTATTATATAAATAAATGTATATAATGTTGTTGTAGGATCTTTATCAATAATACCACCGATGATAGCAAGAACAATATTTACCATCATTGAAATAACCCCAATTGAATAACCTTTTCTAAGGTTAATCGCTTGAGAAATAACGTCAACTCCACCTGTTGATGTACCATATCTTAATGCTATACCAATACCAGCACCTGAAAGTAAACCTGCAATAATAGCTAAGAATAATCTATCATTTTTAATATTATCAACGAAGGCAGGTGTTGGAATAAATCCAATTAATAAAATTGATTGAATAACAACACTAAGTACAGTAAATATTATAAATTTATGTGAAACATATTTATAACCAAAAACACAAACTGGAATATTTAAAATTAATGCGAAAATACCAATAGGAACATTTATATGTATTAGATTAAGCAATCTATTTAAAACCTGCGAAATAGCAGTAAAGCCTGTTGCTAAAAGATTAGCAGGCTCCAAAAACCAAACAACTGATAAAGAATATATTGCTGCTGATAAAACAACAACAAATATTCTAAAACACATATTCAAACCATTTTTCTTATATAACTGCGCCTTTAGGTTAAATTGCATATTATCTTACAACGTCTCCTGGCTTACAATCTTTTATATTAACTAATTCTAAATAAGTATCCTTTTCATCAGATCCACAAAGTAGCATACCCTTTGATTCTTCTCCTCTTAATGAAATAGGTTTTAGATTTTTAACAACAATAACCTTTTTACCGACTAATTCTTCTGGCTTATAGAATTTAGCAATACCAGAAACAATTTGTCTTACCTCAGTACCAATGTTAACCTTAAATACTAATAGCTTATCAGCCTTAGGATGCTTTTTAGCTTCTAAGATTTCACCAACAACAAGCTCAAGTTTTTCAAAATCATCAATTGTTATTTCTTCTTTAGAAGGCTTAGCCTCTTCCTTAGCTTTAGCTTCCTCTTGAGCTTTTTCTTTAGCTAAAACCACATCCATAACATCCTTATTAACATCTAATCTCTTAAATAAGATTTCACAAGGAGAAACAGAATAAGATTTAACCTTACCAAATTCTAAATCAGCAAAATTAACTAAATCAGTACCTAAAGCTTTATAAACCTTTAATGCTGTTTCAGGAATTGCAGGTTCTAATAGAATTGTTCCTAATCTAATTGCTTCTAATAAATTATATAAAACATTTCTTAAAGTTTCCTTTTTAGCTTCATCCTTAGCTAAAACCCAAGGAGCTGTTTCATCAATATATTTATTTGCAGCTCTTAATGCCTTCATAGCCTCTTCTAAGCCATCAGCAACCTTATAATTATCCATTGCTTCTTTATATTTTGCCTTAGCATTGTTAAATGTATCAATTAAATTGTCATCAAATTCAGTCTTTTCTGATTTAGTAATTGCTTCATCACCAAAATATTTTTTAACCATGGCAATTGTTCTTGAAACTAAATTACCATAAGTATTTGCTAAATCTGAATTTGATCTTTCGCATACTAATTCATATGTTAAATTGCCATCAGCAGCAAAAGGAATTTCATGTAATACATAATATCTTACAGCATCAACACCGAATATATCAGTTAATTGATCTGCATAAATTACATTTCCTTTAGATTTACTCATTTTATTATGGTTCATTAAAATCCATGGATGACCAAATACCTTTTTAGGAAGAGGAATACCTAAGCTCATTAGCATGATTGGCCAATAAATAGTATGGAATCTTAAAATATCCTTACCAATTAGATGAACATCTGCAGGCCAATATTTATTGAATAATTCATCACTTTTCCCATCTACATGATATCCAATACCTGTAACATAATTTAATAAAGCATCAATCCATACATAAACAACATGCTTAGGGTCTGATATAACATTTATACCCCAAGTAAATGATGTTCTTGATACACATAAATCAGGAATAGGATTTTTTAAGAAGTTATTAATCATTTCATTCTTTCTTGATTCAGGTTGAATGAAATCAGGATGTTCTTCAATATGCTTTAATAATTGTGGTCTATATTTTTCTAATTTTAAGAAATAGCATTCTTCACTATTTTTAGTAACCTTAGCTCCACACTCAGGACAGCATCCATTAACTAGATCCTTTTCTGTGTAATATGTTTCACAATCAACACAATAATATCCTTCATATTTACCCTTATAAATATCACCTTTAGCAAGCATTTTTTCAAACGCTAAAGCTACTTCCTTTTCATGATATTTATCTGTTGTACGAATAAAATGATCATAATTAACGTTCATTAATTTATAAGTATCCTTTAGTTCTTGTGATACATGATCTACGTGAGCCTTAGGTGAAATACCCATTTTTTCAGCCTTTTGTTGGATTTTTTGACCATGCTCATCAGTTCCAGTTTGGAAATATGTGTCAAATCCATCCTTCTTCTTATATCTTACTATACTATCAGCTAAAATTGCTTCATATACATTACCAATATGAGGCTTAGATGAAGTATAAGCAATTGCAGTTGTTAAATAAAATTTTTTATTCATCTTACATCACTCCAAATCAAAAGATATTATAACATATTAGTTTTAAATTTAAAACTATGTTTTAAAGATTAAAAGCTTACCAAAAACTTGGTAAGCACTTTTAATATTAATAATAATTATTTAAATTCTTAACCTTATTAATTAATGATGTTACATTATAATAAAAATCTATTACAGATGACTTATCATTAATTGGAACTAATAATCCATCAGCATTCTTAGTTGCTTGAATAGAAAAATATCCAACACATTCTCCATTTTTTATACCAAAAATAAATGGAGTATCAATCTTAGATATTAATGTATCCTGAACTAATTCATCATTTTTATAATGAATTTTTTCAACCAATGCATAATATTTAAGCTTTGTTTCTAATGTCTTGCATTCTCTTAAATCAGCAACCTCCTTAAATACATCGATAAAACGTGGATCATAATTATAAATCACATCAATTCCAGCCTTTTTACCAATATCATTTAATTCCTTCATAATTGCTTGAGTGTATTCACACCATGGGCCTCCCATAACTACTAATCCTGTTCCAAGATTATTAATTAAATCCATAAGCTCATCATAATTAATACTTTTGAAAATATTTGCTTCATCTTCTAAATACTTGTATTCTTTGACAAAGTCCATTATAACACCTTCCCTATTTGTTATTTTTTTGAATCAACGTAATTCTTATAAAGCTCTTTTCTATCTAAATTATAAATTTTTGCAACCTCTTTAATTGCATCAATTGGCTTATAGCCTAATGAAATTAATTCATCAATTTTTTGATATGGATCATCTAAGGCTTCTTTTCTCTCCTTAAAGCCTTCAACAATTAAAACTATTTCACCCTTTATATTTTCTTCTTTTAATACATCAGAAATAGAACCACTAATATATTCTTCAAATGTTTTTGTAAGCTCTCTTGCTAAAACAACATATCTATCTCCAAATACTTCTAACATATCAGCTAGGGTTTCATAAATTCTATGTGGAGCCTCATAAAATATTAACGTGTGATTAACATATTTCAAATCATCTAATTCTTTAATTCTTTTTGTTTTTTTAGAGTCTAAAAAGCCATAAAATGTATATGGCATTGGGGCAATACCAGAAGCAACTAATGCAGAAATTCCAGCAGATGCGCCAGGAATAGTTGAACAAGGAATACCTAATTTTCTTGCTTCCTGCACTATTTTAAAGCCAGGGTCTGATATAACAGGTAAGCCAGCATCAGAAATTATTGCGACATTTAAGCCATCCTTTAAATTATTGATAACTGTTTCTGTTTTAGTTTCCTGATTAAATTCATGATAAGTTTCTAATTTTGTTTTAATTTTAAAATGATTTAATAAAACAATTGAATTTCTTGTATCTTCCGCATATATAATATCAACACTATTTAGTATTTCAACTGCACGATAAGTCATATCAGATAAATTACCAATAGGTGTTGCTACTAAATATAAGATACCCTTATCATTTTTAAAGCTTCTTGTACGCATTAGTTTTTAATAATTCTAATGCCCTTTTCTCTTAGATCTCTATTAGCATATACTAAAGAAATTAATTCACGCTTCTTTTCATCAGAAATATCAAATTTCTTTTTAATATCCTCTAAGAATAATAATTCAGATGTATTATATAAATCATCTTCCATTGTAATTATTACTAAGTTTAGGTATACGATATTTTTAACTACTTGGTTGCATTCTTCAAAATATTTAACAGTATTATCGATAGTATCAGCGAATCTGAATGTGAATTCGTCTTTAACTGGTTCTAATTCACTAATCATTTTCTTTAGAACCTTCTTTTCAACCTCAGTAGGCTCTCCATCGATATCAACCATATAAATTGCTAAGTCTAAGAACTTTAGCATTTCCTTTCTATTTAAAAAGCTTAAAAACATAAATCATCATTCCTTTCTCATTCATAATTATATATTTTTAATATTTCTTTTGTCCATTTTCCATCATCACCATAAACCAAAATGGGCTCTAGCACCTTTAATCCAGGTGCACCATCCTTGATACCTTCAATTAAAATATGATTACATTCACTACCAAATTTAGGATAAACGAATTGTAATCTTTTAGGTTCAATCTTATATTTTCTAAAGGTATCAATTATTTCTATCAATCTTAAAGGTCTATGCACCATCGCAAAATAACCTTTAGAATTTAATAAAATAGATGCTTCCTTAACAATATCATCTAGGGTTGCTAAAACCTCATGACGAGCTATTGCCTTTTTATCATTAGGATTTATATTATGATCTCCTACCTTAAAATAAGGCGGATTACATGTTACTAAATCAAATTTACTTTTGCCAATTGTATTACTTATACCAATTAAATTATCATTTATTACTTCAATTTGATTTTCAAGCTTATTTTCTAATATTGATTTAATAGCTAAATCATATGAATTCTTTTGTACCTCAACACATTTTATATTAGCCTTACTTCTTAAGGTTAAATAAAGTGGAATAGGTGCATTACCTGTGCATAAATCACAAATATTATTTACCTTTTTTGTAATTGTTGCAAAGCTTGCTAAAAGCATTGAATCAATTGAAAAATTAAAGGCATCAGTATCCTGATAAATCTTTAAAAGAGGTCTTCCTAAAAGCTCATTACATACTAAAGGCATCGTCTATTTCCTCTTTTTTAGGTTGATTGCCACTGATTTTCTTTCTTACTAATGAAACATCATCAAGCTTTAAATATCCAAATGAGCCATCCTCATCTAAATATTTAACCTTAATATTTCTATTTAATATATCACAGCTTAAAACCTTAGCCTCTCCCTTTTCAGTCATAACTATATCACCTACATCAGGAGCTCCACGTCTTAATTCTGTATAAATATCATTTTCATAGCTTATGCAACATAATAGCTTTCCACAATTACCACTAATTTTTACTGGGTTAAGTGATAAATTTTGATTCTTAGCCATTTTAACAGTTACATTTTCAAATTCTGTGATGAATGTTTGGCAGCAAACAACTAGACCACAAGGTCCTACACCACCAAATACTTTTGCACCATCACGAGAACCAACCTGTCTTAATTCAATTCTTGTATGATATTCATCAGCTAAATTTTTAACTAGCTCTCTAAAATCAATTCTTCCTTCTGCTTCAAAATAAATAATTAGCTTTGAACAATCTAAAGTGTATTCACACTCTAAAACCTTCATCTCTAAATTACTCTTTTTAGCAAATTCCTTAGTTTTTTCTAAAACCCGAGGCTCAAGTGATTTATTGTGGTTATATTGTCTAAAATCATCCTTTGATGCGATTCTTACAATATCCTTTAATTCAGATGTTAATTCCTTTTCATCTAAATCAAATATTTCACCAACACAAAATCCAAGCTCTGTTCCTCTTATTGTGTTAACAATAACAGCAGTTTTATCCTTAACCTGGTATTTACCAACACCGAAGAAATATTTTTTTCCTAGAGGCTTAAATTGAACTCTAATTACGTTCATATAATGCCCACCTTATATTTAAAAATCTATTATAACAAGCTCATAAAATATATTCTTAGCGGTTATATTATATTTAAGCTTATTGAATAAGCCTAAAACATTGTTAATATTATTTTTTAGGCTAGATGTTTTTAATTTACTATACCCTTTAATTTTATCATAGATAGGCTTTAAAATCAAACTATCAGGTGAATCACTAAGTCTTATAGAATCCTCTAAAAATGCTAAAGTCCACTTTAAAAGCATTGTTAAATTATTAGTATCTGAAAAGAAATATTGATTTTTTAAATAATAAACTACCTTTTCCTTATCAGTTTTTAAATTAATAAATTCTAAAAATAATTCCTTTGTTTCAGTAAATTCCTTTGTATTTATAATTTCTTTTGCCTTAACAATACTATTAGTTAATAATGAGCCTAATATTGCATCTAACTCGTTTATATCATCTTCCATTATAGCATTTTTTTCATTTTCAAATGGAATAGAAGGAAAATGAATAAGTGAGCATCTAGAAATAATAGTTGATACTACATTAGATGGCTCTGTTGCTAAAAAGATACCTATAGTTTGTTCTTTATTTTGAGGCTCTTCTATAAATTTTAATAAGCTATTTTGAGCGGCAACTGAGGCTGTATCTATTCCATCAACTATATAAATTCTTGGACCTTCTACTAAGCTTGTTTTAGAATATTCATCCTGAAGCTTTGATATTTGATCCTTTGAAATTACTGTTTTTTCATCATCAATGCCTATATAATTAACATTCATATGATTTCCATCTAATATAGATTTAATATCAGCTGATTCATAATCTATATCAGGTGTTTTACTATATAAAAGACATGATAAAGCATATGCCATATCCTTTTTTCCAACACCTTTATCACCATAAAAAAGATAAGCATGAGATAATCTATTATTAATTTTTGATTGTTTTAATGTATTAAAAATCATAGGTTGATTTTTAATTGCTAAATCTATATTAATCATATAATCCTCCGCTTCATTCTTTAAATAAATTATATCATTTTATATATCAATAATCTATGAAAATCGAGAAAAAAGATGTTGGCCAAACCAACATCAATTCATTCTTTATTAACTTATTTTTTATCATCTTTATTTTTAATAATTAATTTTGAATAATCCTCAACAGGCATAGGCTTATAAAAATAATATCCTTGCATATTAGCACAGCCTTCACTTAATAAGAAATCTGCTTGTTCTTTAGTTTCAACTCCTTCAGCAATTATCTTAACATCAAGTGATAAAAGCATTTTAATAACAGAGCTTATAATAATACGACTCTTTTTAAGATCACCAGTTGATGTTAAGAAATTTAAATCAAGCTTAATTCTATCAACAGGTACCTCTTTAAGCATATTTAAAGATGAATAGCCTGAACCGAAATCATCCATTTCAACCTGGAAACCAAGCTTTCTTAGCTTATTAGTTGCCTCAATTTGCTTTTTAGAGTTTTCCACATAAGCACTTTCTGTTATTTCGATTCTTAGCTGATCTGGAGTTAAATTATATTTTTTTATCAAATTATTAAATATTTCTGAAATATCATTATCATCTTTAATATCGCATCTTGAAACATTAACTGATACATATTTATGATATCCTAGCTCATCCCAACGTTTTAAATCCTCACACACTCTTTCCCAAACAAAATAATCTAAATCATAAATTAAACCAGTTTCTTCTAAAATAGGAATAAAATAGGCAGGAGGTAGGAATCCTTTGCTTTCATGCTTCCAACGGACTAATGCCTCAGCTCCTGTAATTTCTTTTGTTTCATAATTATATTGTGGCTGATACCATACATGAATTCCACCATTTTTAATAGCTAAAGGCATATAATTAACAACCTCAGCAATTTGTTTTCCTCTTTCCCATTGGTCTTGGTTATAAAATTCATATCCTTCATTTTGTCTTTCACGTACGTTCTTTTCAGCTAAATGAGCATAATCTATCATAAGATCAATATTAATTTGCTGATAATCAGTAGGCGTTAATACATAAATACCATAGCACAATAATACTCGTTCATCCTTACCGCGTTCTATAAAATAATTTTTAACTGGATCAAATGCTTTTAAATAATCCTCATGCATTTTTTCTCCACCTGAATTACGATATAAAATAACAAAGCGGTCAGCATTAATACGGCCAATTGCCTCATCCTCTGTTCCTAATTCCTTAAGCCTTTCAGCTAAAAAGCAAAGTAGCTCATCTCCTTGAGCTTTACCAAATCTTTCATTTATATATTTAAAATTTTTAATATTTGTATAAATAAGTAAATAAGAATTATCAGGATACTCTTTTAATATTTCTTCAGCACGTTTTTTAAATCCAACATAGCTTAATACACCTGTTAATGTATCCTGATTTACTAGTAATTTAAGCTTTTTTTCATTCTCCTGACGAATTGATTTATTTTTCATTAAAAAAATAATCATTATAGATAAAATAAGTAAAATTATTAATAATAGATACATTCCATATTTATACATATAATCTGAAAAATCATATTGATAAAGATTTCTTGATGTATAATCTAAGGTTATTGCCCGTCTTTTCGTATCAGATATTTTAGCTATACCTTCATTTAATCTTTCAATAATTTCACTACCCTTAGCACTTTCTATTGCACCAATTCTAAAATCCATAGAAAACATTGCATTAGGCTGAACATTTAAATCTGAGTAAGATGGCTTTTGAAGTACATAGCTCCATACATATGAATTATGTAGCAATGCATCAACCTTACCATTTCTTAAATCCTTAATTGATGAATCCATTGTATCATAGAACGTAATATTCATTCCTGGATAAAGCTCTTTTACTGTATCTCCTGCCCCAGTTAATGATTTAAGCATACCAACATGAATTTCATTTAGATTTAAAAGACTTGAATTATTACTTATAACAAGAGTAAAAGGAGTCTCAAATAAATTATCTGAAACTATTGTAGATTTTCCTTTAGCACTTTTAATCGCACTTCCAAAAGGTAAAATTATATCATAGATTTCATTATCTAATGCTTCTTTTATTGTCGCTTCCTTAATAGCAATAAATGATAATTTATAACCAGAATTAAGCGCTGCTTCTTCCATTAAATCAACGCCAATACCTGTAATATTTTTATTCTTATCAAGATAAAAAATAGGGCATCTATCGATAGGTACGCCGACTTTTAGCTCCTCTAAATTATCATTAGCTTGAACTTTGACCGAAGAAAAACAAAAAGAAAATAATAAAAAAATACATAAAAGTGGCATAAATATCCATAAAGCTTTTCTTTTTTCTTTCATGATCAAGCACCGCCTTTCATAAAAGATGATTAAAATGTATAAAAGTTTCTTTTTCAAATCAATAGTAATCTATTATACTATAGTATAACATTAATTAAAAAAAATTACTAGTATATGAAAAAAATGTTGATTTAAACCAACATTCTTTTACTCTTAAACTAAAAGTGAACCCTTTTGCATACAAGCTCTAGCTCCACAAATATTTGCATCAGATAAAATATTAACTAATTCTTCTTTTTTAATATTATTAAAATCTAATTCATCAACATGCTTTAAAATGCTTGCATAAAAGGCATCGCCTGCACCTGTTGTATCAACCGCCTTAATCTTCATTGTAGGTACTGTTTCTGTCATTCCTTTAAAGTAAAATCTAGAACCATTACTACCTAATGTAACTAATACTAATTGATTATCTAGTGTTATCTTTTTAATTCCTAAATCTAAATCATCTAATCCAGATAATAATTTAACCTCATCTTCTGATAATTTTACAATATCAGCCTTTTTTAAATAGGTTAATGAAATATTAATTGCTTCTTCCTTAGAATTAAAAATATCATCTCTATAATTAACATCAAATGATAATAATTTATTATATTTTTTTGTTAATCTTACTACCTCATCTGCAATTTTAATTCCTTTCTTTTCAGAAAGCATTAATGATCCTAAATGAATGATATTAGCATCCTTTATTTTTTCTAAAGATTCAATTTTTATTTGATAATCAGCTGTATTTTTTCTATTAAATGAAAAGCTTCTTTCTCCATCAGCTGAATTTGCCACAAAGGCAAGTGTTGTATTATGCTCATTATCTAAATAAATATCTTGATATTCTAAATTTAGCTTATCAACAAAGCTTTTTAAAAAATGTCCCATTAAATCATTGCCAACAGAGCCAATAAATCCAGCTTTTCCACCTAATCTATTAATTCCTGCACATACATTAAATGGAGCACCACCAGGATAACGCTCAAATGATGTAACACCATTTTTTTCATTTCCAATCATATCAACTAATATCTCGCCGATACATAAAATCATTTTAACACCTTATTTCACTAAAATATTATATTTTCTAAATTTATAAATTTAGCTTTAGAATTCTCTACAAATAAGCTAACATTATCTGCATCCTTTGCTGCATAAATATTAGCTGTCATTGTATAATAGCCATCATTTATGAATACTTCTAATGAATTAACATCTAAAAATATTTCTAATTTAATTTTACCATTAATTGGATTAATTTTAGCATAGCGCATTCCATCATATAAAGAACCTGAATTCATTCTATCTATAACTACTGATTCTTTTTCTTTATCATAATAAACCTTAGTTTTAGAAGTTGAATTTTTATATAATTCAACTCCAGCTTTACCAGATTTCATATCATTAACATCAATTTCAAAAGAAATTTTTGATGTTGTTCCTTTAAAATCATCTAAATTAATTAAATCATTTTCTATTGTAATATCATTAAATGTCTTTTTATCATTTAAATAATTATTAATTTCTCTTACAGGAGCTTGATATAAATGATTATCCTTTAAGGTTAATTCACGAGGAAGTGTCATAGCACCACACCAGCCTAAATGCTCGGTAGTATTAGGCTCACTCCAGCTACGCATCCAAGCAATTAAAATATTTCTTCCATCCTTTGGCTTATAATTCATTTTGTATTCAGTTGCAGCTTCCATTTCTCTATTAGTCATTTTAGAAAAATCATCTTGAGCTGGCTTTTCACCAATTTCGATTTCTTCTTCTTTTTCTGTATCAGGGGGATTAGGAGTTTTATCAGATACATAAGAGCTTAAATCACAAGATGCTAATAGAAAAAATGAAAGAATAAAAATTAAAAAGCTTATAATCCTTTTCATATTAAAATCCTGCCTTGTATTAATCTAATTTAATATTAACATAAAAAATTATTTTTCAATCATTTATTTTACTTTTTGGCATTTGCACAAATGATTAAACAATTTTTTTATGCATATGCAAAAAAATAGCAATTAGCGAGCATTCACTAATTGCTATTTATTATTTATTTAAATAATCTAAAACAATCTTAACACAATCATTTATAACTTTACCAAGCTCTTGATTTCCATCTACTCTTTTAATTCTTTCAGGATATTTTTTATAAACTAATTGATATCCTTCATATACCTTTTGATGAAAATCCATTGTTTCTAAATCTAATCTATCAGCCTTATTTCTTCCGCTCATTCTTTTTAATGCAACATCTGGTGTTACATCAATAAATAATGTTAGGCCTGGTAAATAATCTAATGCGAAGCTATTAATTGTTAATACCTTATCAATTCCCAAGCCTCTTGCATAACCTTGATAAACTAAGCTTGAATCTAAAAATCTGTCACAAATAACAACCTTATTAGCCTCAATTGCAGGTATTACCTTTTGACTTAAATGCTGCATACGTGATGCTGCATAAAGTAAAGCTTCACATTCAGGAGTCATTTCAGTATTTTTAACATCTAAAATAATATTTCTAATATCTTCAGCAATACGAATACCGCCTGGTTCTCTTGTAGTTATATAATCAATATTTAATTCTTCTAATTTTTTTATAATTGATTCAATTATTGTAGTTTTTCCACTACATTCTCCACCCTCTAGGGTGATAAAGTTTTTCATATTCATACCTAATGACCTCTTGCTTATTTTAACACAAACCAACCTGAGTTAAAAGACCAACAACCATATCTAATGCATGTTTTGCTGCTTCTTCTCTAATTTCGTTTCTTGTTCCTTCAAATTTTACCTTTTCTGTTACTATTTTATCGATAATATAATAACAAAAATAAACAGTACCTGCCTCAACGCCCTCATCAGCTCCAGGTCCTGCAACTCCTGATGTTGCTATTGCCACATTAGAATTAGTTCTTTCTTTAATTCCTTTTGCCATAGAGATTACAGTTTCTTTTGAATAAACTCCATATTTTTCAATATCTTCTAATTTTAAGCCTAATAAGCTATTTTTAGCTTCTTTTGTATATGATACAACTCCACCTTTAAAATAATTAGAAGCTCCAGGTATTTCACATATTTTAGATGCTATTAATCCACCTGTTATTGATTCAGCTGTTGAAATTGTTAAATGGCACTCTTTTAATCTTTCAATTATATTCATAAATTAAATAGCTCCTTTGTATTTTTTTCTGTAGCTTCTTCTAATTCCTGATAGCTTATTTTTCTTAAATCAGCAATTTCTTTTGCAACTAATGTTACATAGCTTGATTCATTTCTTTTTCCTCTAAATGGAGTTGGTGCTAAAAATGGACAATCTGTTTCAACTAACAATTTATCAAGTGGTATATTTTTAGCAACCTCCTTAGGCTCTTTAGCATTTTTAAATGTTACAGGACCTCCTAAGGAAATATGTAATCCTAATTTAATAAATTCATATGCCATTTCTAATGAACCGCTATAGCAATGCATTACACCTTTAATTTTTCCTTTATATTCCTTTAGAATATTAAAAGTATCAGCTGTAGCATCTCTCATATGAATAATTAAGGGTAGATTATATTTAATAGATAATTCTATTTGTTCTTTAAAAATAATTTTTTGAATTAAAGCATTTTCCTTTGTGTAATGATAATCTATTCCACATTCACCAATGGCATAAACCTTATTTTTAGAAATAAAATCCTTTAAATCTTTAATTTTTTCTAAATAATTATCATCTGCCTCATCAGGATGAATTCCTGCAGTAGGATAAAATATATCATATTTTTTTGAATATTCTAAGGCTTTTCTATTAGTATCATAGGAAAATCCAACTAATAAAATTTTATTAACATTATTTTCTTTACATCTTTTAATACAATCTTCAATATCTATATTAAATTCCTCTTCAAAAAGATGTGAATGTGAATCAATCATATTTTTTTCCTCTTTTATTCATTCTATATATTGTTAAAATAAATTCTATAAATAAAACCATTGTAATAGCACCTAAGGTATCAATCATAACATCTTGAATCCTAGGTGTTCTTCCATTTGAAAATTTTTGATGAAATTCATCTGATATTGCATATAATAATGAAATAATTATAATTGATGAATATCTAATTCCATATTTTTTAATATAAGCAAATGCGAAAAATAAGAAAAAAGCTAATATAGCATATTCTGTATAATGGGCTGTTTTAGAAACATAAAATGATATGTTTGATAATATATTTTCTTTTCTTTCTAAATCAAATGATTCAAAATTAGGGAAAAATATATTTTTTATTGTATTTACAATAAAGCTATTTTTAACATCTAGCTCAGTAGATGATTTTGATGAAAATAAAAATATAACACCCATCCATATAATAGATAAAATTATACCTACAATTACTTTTTTCTTCATAACTATGACCTCGCTTGATATTATACCAAACAACAAATAAAATTGAAATTCATTTCAAGTAAAAAGCCCCATTAAAATGGGACTTAATTTTTAAATATTAACGAATATAATTATTTTTTAATATATTTTTCTAAGAATACATCTACAGGTAGTGGCTTATCATAATAATATCCTTGAATATAATCAATTCCAATTTCAGTTAAATATTTATCATATTCTTCTGTTTCAATACCCTCACATAAAACCTTCATATTTAAGCTTTTTACAAGCTTAGACATAACATATATTATTAATACTTCCTTTTCATTATCAGGTGATGTAAAGAAGCTCTTATCAAATTTTATAGTATCGAAGCTTAATTGTGATAAGGCTGTTAAATTAGAGTTTCCTGAACCGAAATCATCCATAGAAACCTTATAGCCTTTTTCATGTAATTTAGAAATAAAATTCTTTATAACCTCATTATTATCAGTATACATACCTTCTGTAATTTCTATTTCAAACAATTCTTGAGGAACTTTATATTTTGATCTTATTCTTTCAATATTTTCTAAATACGAATCAAAATCATTAACACTTCTTGATACATTTACAGAAATTGGTACAGTTTTTAATCCTTTAGCAAGTAAGTTTCTTTGAAGCTTACATACATTTTCAAAAACAATATAATCAAGCTTTGTAATAAATCCATTCTTTTCTAATAGTGGAATAAATGTATTAGGATATACAAGCTTTTCAAAATTATAATTCCATCTTGTTAAGGCTTCAGCTCCTGCTAATTTTTTATTCTTAGGATAAATTTTGGGTTGTAAATATAAGATGAATTCATTGTTATTTAAGGCGTTTTCAATGTGTGATTCAAGTTCTAGTCTAACCATTTCCTTTTCATACATTGTCATATCAAAAACAACAGGTTTATTTAAATCAGAACCAAATCTTCTAGCAATAGCTGTTCTATCTAAAGCTTCACTTAAGGCTAAATTTTCTTCATTAATAAATATTCCAGCCTGTAATATAACATTCCCCTTTTCAAGTCTAATGTTAGTATTTACATAATCCTTTAATTCACTAAATATTATTTCCATATCATTAATATTTTTATGTGGGAATAATAAAGAAAATCTATTATCATAGGTTCTACCAAAAATAATTTCTTTGTGATTAGCCTCTAAAGTCTTTAAATAATTAGCTATAGTAATTAATACATTAGATGCCATTTTAGCTCCAAAAGCGTTTAAAATATTGTTAAAATCACGTATTTCAATATCTAATACTGAATAGACTGGATAATTATTATTCTTAATATAATTTTCTCCTGAATCTAACCATTTTCTTAAATTAAATATATCAGTTGTTCTATCATAAAACATTTCCTTATAATGAATTAATTCATCATATTCTTTATTTAATTTAATTGATAATATTTTCGCAATTAAAACAAAGCTTGATACAACACTTGATTGCCAATTTCTTCCAACTGTTGTCATTTCAAATCTAATTTGTCCAAATAATCTATTATTATATTTTAATTCAATGGCAACACAGGCAGAAATATTTGAATCATTTAATATTTCCTTTAATGCATAATATTCTGTTACTAATGTATTATTAACAACCAATAAATTTGATTTTTCATAAATTGATTTCCAAACTCTAATGTTATTTTTACTAAATTTATAAGGCTTCTTTTCACTTCTTGGGTTATACCAAGAAACGACATCATTTATTTCTACTTTTTCATGATCTAATAGTGTTACAACTATTCTATCTAAATAGAAAAATGTACCAATTAAAGAAATTGAATCTTCAATTCTTTTTCTTAAATCAAATGTTAAATTCAATATTTCTAAAATGCCTGTTAAAACACTAATGTTTGCAGAATTTAAATCACTATTATCAATTCGCTTTTCAAAGGTTGTATTTTCATCTACAAAGCCACATTTTTCAACTAGATAAATGATGAAGCAATCTCTTGCCTTCTTTTTTCCTCTTATTAAAGCTGACTTAGTTTTAGCTAATAATAAATTAAATCTATCTCCATCATGAGGCGCTCTTGATATACCTATAGTTATAGTTATTTTCTCAGGAACATTTATTATTTCATTAATAGCTTTTTCTATTTTAAGCTTCATTTCAGTTAAGCATTCATGAACTAAATCATAATCATTATCCATTTTTATGTAAAATAGGAATTCATCTCCACCATTTCTACATAAAATTCCTCTATTACCACAAAATTCTTTAGCTGTACTTGCGGTTTCAATTAATACGATATCGCCTAAAATTCTATTGTATTTAGAATTGAATTCTTTAAAATTATCAATATCTAGCATACCTAATATAAATGATTCATGATTTTCTATTAATTCTTCTACATGCTTTTTAAATGTATCATAAGGATAGCATTTAGTTAAAGGATCAGTTTCAAATTTAGTATTATCATTTTCCTTATAAACTGTTATGACGATATTATTATCATCTACTTTTCCACCCTTAAAGAATAATTTAACAGGCATATTATTTGTATCTCTATATACATCAGGGAATTTAAATGTATCATTCTTTAAAATCGCTTCTGAAATAGTTTTAGAAACCTTTTTTTCATCAATAATTATGCCATTTTTTTCTTCTAATATTTTAATAAATTCCTTCACGCTTAAAAAACCTTTAGGACAAAGGTTTTCCTCACCATAATATGCCTCAGTAATTATCTTTTGAGAAATATCATAATTTATTATTATTGAATTATCGGCTTTTACTAATACTTTTACAACATCGTCTCTTCTCATAACAAAGCTCCTATAAAGATTCAATAAAAAAACAAAAAATGAGCATAGAACATATGCTCACATAAATTTTAAAAAATATTTTTTATATTCCCCGCAAATATAAAATATAATCAAACACATGCCCTATCTTTAATTGACAATGTTTCCTTTTCATAATGATTATATCATTATTGAAAGAATATGTCAAAAAGCGTTTTCATCGAAGACTATTTTTATATTTTGGCTTTATTATTGTTATTATTGTATATATTAATTCTAATGATAAAATACAGATTATCGCAGCTGATGCATCAATTAAAATATCTTGTGGTCTAGCTGTTCTATCTGGGGTAAATGTTTGATGCCATTCATCACTTATCGCAAATAGAACTGTTATTATAAAGCTAAATAAATAATTTAGAGTTCTTTTTTTAATTAATATAAATGCCATAAATAAGAAAAAGCACAATGCTCCATATTCTAAAACATGGACTGTTTTAGATATATAAAATTCATAATCATTATTGATCAATACCTTTTCTTCTTCTGTTTTTTGTTGATAGTTATCATCTTTTTCAGTTATAGTTTCAATAATAGTACTAGCCTTATTATCAACAGCCTCACCATTTTGGCTTGAATAAGTAAAAATAACTGTCATCCATGTTATTGATAAAATTATACCTAAAATCATAATTATCTTTTTCATAACATTTTTCCTCTTTTTTATTATAAACGAAGACTTATCACATTGCAAACAATTCTAAAAATGGTTATAATTATTTTAGACATAATTGTTTTAGAAAGGAATTGGGATAAAAAAATGAAAAAATTATGGCAAGATTTTAAAGCATTTATTACTAGAGGTAATGTACTTGATTTAGCTGTTGGTGTTATTATTGGTGGTGCGTTTAACGCAATCGTAACTGCACTTGTAAACATTTTATTAAGTGTTTGTACATGGGCAGTACCAGGAGGCTTAAAGGGATTAATTACAGTTCTTCCTGCCGCAAATGATGCCCAAAGAGGTGTAGCTGGAATTGGTCAAAAATTCGCATCTAGTGACATTGTAAATGCAACTATCGCATTCGCAAAGGCTCAAGGTGTTACAATTACTGCTGAATCTGATACTTATATTCAATGGCAAAATTCATTATTAGCTAAGTATACATTACATGGTACTACTTATACATACAATATGAGTTCTGTCATCGATTGGGGTACATTCATCAATGCTATTATTTCATTCTTAATCATTGCTTTAACATTATTTATCATTGTTAAGGTAGCTGCTGCAATGGCTAAGAAGAGAGCTGAATTAAAGGCAAAGGCAGATGCTGCTGCATATCAAGCATGGGCAAAGGCTCATCCTGAGGAAGCTAAAGCTAAGGAAGAAGCTGCTGCTAAGGCAAAAGCTGAAGCTGAAGCTCAAGCTGCTTTACAAGTTCCACCTGCAACAACTGATGATGTTGTAAAATTATTAAGTGAAATTAAAGATACACTTCAAATGAAACAATAAGAAAAAATAGGCTATTAGCGAAAGCTAGTAGCCTATTTTTTTAAATTCATTATCCCAATATAATCTATCTTCTTCAGTTATTTTTCTAATTAATTTAGCTGGATTTCCAGCAACAATTGTATTTTTCTTAACATCCTTTGTTACAACTGAACCTGCCCCTATTACAGCACCATCTTCAATTGTAACACCAGGTAGGATTACTACACTTCCACCAATCCATACATTATTTTCTATCTTAATTGGTTTAGCATATTCATATCCTTTATATCTATAATCTTTGTGAATTGGATGGCATGGTGTATAAAAGCTTGTATTTGGGCCTACAAAGACATTATCTCCTATTTCTATAGGACAAACATCTAAGAATGTACAATTCATATTAAAATATGAATTTTTACCTATTTTAATATTTACTCCATAATCACAATAAAATGGAGGCATAATAATAGATCCTTCTCCAAATTCATTAAACCAGCCTTTAAAGAAATTATGCATTTCTTCTGTTGGATATGGAACCATTGAATTTATTTTATTCATGTTTATTGCAGATATTTTATGTAATTCATTTAATTCATCTACATTTGATTTATAAAGCATTCCTTTAATCATTTTTTCATATTCTGTCATTATTATCACCAAAATCAATTATAAATGAATTATAGCAAAAAGAAAAGACATCCTTGCGGATGTCTTTATTTATATATTGATACTAAATTATTCAATAATACTTACTACTGAACCAGCACCAACTGTTCTACCACCTTCACGGATAGAGAACTTAGTACCTTGTTCCATAGCGATTGGGTGAATTAATTCAACAGTCATAGTTGTATTATCACCAGGCATTACCATTTCTGTACCTTCAGGTAATGTGATTACACCAGTAACGTCTGTAGTACGGAAATAGAATTGAGGACGATAGTTAGAGAAGAATGGAGTATGACGACCACCTTCATCCTTTGATAAAACGTAAACTTGAGCAGTGAACTTAGTATGAGGAGTTACTGACTTTGGTTTAGCTAATACTTGACCTCTTTGAACTTGGTCACGGTTGATACCTCTTAATAAAGCACCAATGTTGTCACCAGCTTCAGCATAGTCTAATAACTTTCTGAACATTTCAACACCAGTTACAACTGAAGTTTGAGTTTCTTTAATACCAACGATTTCAACAGGGTCATTAACCTTGATTTGACCTCTTTCAACTCTACCAGTAACAACTGTACCACGACCAGTGATTGTGAATACGTCTTCGATAGGCATTAAGAATGGTTTAGCTGAATCTCTTACTGGAGTTGGAATATATTCATCAACAATGTCCATTAATTCTTCAACTTTAGCAACCCACTTTGGATCACCTTCTAATGCTTTTAATGCAGAACCTCTTACAACTGGGATTTCATCACCAGGGAAGTCATAAGCTGATAATAATTCACGAGTTTCCATTTCAACTAATTCGATCATTTCTTCATCGTCAACCATATCACACTTATTTAAGAATACAACGATACGAGGTACACCAACTTGACGAGCAAGTAAGATGTGTTCACGAGTTTGAGCCATAGGGCCATCTGTAGCTGCGATAACTAAGATAGCACCATCCATTTGAGCTGCACCAGTAATCATGTTCTTTACATAGTCAGCGTGACCTGGACAGTCTACGTGAGCATAGTGTCTCTTTGCTGTTTCATATTCAACGTGTGCTGTATTAATTGTAATACCACGTTCCTTTTCTTCTGGAGCTGCGTCGATTTGGTCATAAGCCTTAGCTTGTGCTAAACCCTTCTTAGCAAGAGTGTTAGTGATAGCTGCAGTTAATGTAGTTTTACCATGGTCAACGTGTCCAATTGTACCAATGTTTACATGTGGTTTGTTACGTACAAATTTTTCCTTTGCCATTTTAAATGGTCCTCCTAAATAATTTAATTTTTTGTTATTTTTTAACCAATTTATATTTTAACCTAATTGGGAAAGGTTTTCAACTAATATTTGCTTAAATTAAGCTCTAGATTTGCAAATTTCTTCTTGAATGCTCTTTGGAGCTGCTTCATAATGATGCATTTGCATTACGAAGTTTCCACGGCCTTGAGTATTTGAACGAAGAGCTGTTGCATAACCAAACATTTCAGCTAGTGGAACGTATGCTCTAATCTTCATACCATTACCACGCTTTTCTTGAGAGTCTAAACGACCTCTACGGCTTGTTAAATCACCGATAACGTTACCTACATATTCTTCTGGAATAGTAACATCTACTTCCATGATTGGTTCTAATAATACAGGCTTACACTTATCCTTCATAGCCTTAACTGCTAAAGATGCAGCAACTTTGAATGCCATTTCAGATGAGTCTACTTCATGGTAAGAACCATCAAATAATGTAGCCTTAATATCGATTAATGGGTAACCAGCAAGTACACCATTAGGTAATGCTTCTTGTAAACCCTTATCAACAACTGGGATATATTCTCTAGGTACAGTACCACCAACTACTGCATCAACGAATTCGTAGCCCTTTTCAGGATTTGGTTCAAACTTAATCCAAACGTGACCATATTGACCACGACCACCAGATTGACGAACGAACTTACCTTCACAATCACCAGCTTGAGTAATTGTTTCTCTATAAGATACTTGAGGAGCACCAACGTTAGCTGAAACGTTGAATTCTCTCTTCATACGGTCAACGATGATATCAAGGTGTAATTCACCCATACCAGAAATGATTGTTTCACCAGTTTCTGTATTTGTATATGTTCTGAAAGTTGGGTCTTCTTCAGCAAGCTTAATTAAAGCTTGAGTCATCTTGTCTTGGTCAGCCTTTGTCTTTGGTTCAACGGCAACAGAAATAACTGGTTCTGGGAATACCATCTTTTCAAGGATTACAGTTCCCTTTTCGCCTACAATTGTATCACCAGTTGTAGTGTTCTTAAAGCCGATTGCTGCAGCGATATCACCAGCGAATACTTCTTTAATTTCTTCTCTGTGGTTAGCATGCATTTGCATGATACGGCCTAATCTTTCTTTTACACCCTTAGTTGTGTTCTTTACATAAGAACCAGCCTCAGTGTGTCCTTGGTAAACACGGAAGAAAGTTAACTTACCAACGAATGGGTCAGTCATAACCTTAAATGCTAAGGCTGCGAATTCACCATCATCAGTTGGATGAATATCAACTTCGTTACCATTTGCATCTTCACCCTTAATTGTACCAACATCAAGTGGAGATGGTAAGAAGTCGATTACATAGTCAAGCATTCTCTTAACACCCATGTTCTTAAATGCAGAACCGCAAAGAACTGGGAAGAATTTAACTTCTAGAGTTGCTTTTCTAATAACAGCTTTGATTTGATCTACAGGGATTTCTTCTCCTTCTAGATAAGCCATAGCTAAATCGTCATCAAATTGAGATAATGTATCTAATAATACTTCTCTTTTTTCGTTACAAATATCAACTAAATCAGCTGGAATATCTGTAACTTGATAGTTTTCATGTTGTTCACCATCATAAATATAAGCCTTCATTTCAAGTAAATCAACAGAACCTTTAAATTGATCTTCTGAACCAATTGGCCATTGAATAGCTGCTGCAGTAGCACCTAATCTATCATGGATTGTTCCAACTGAGTATTCGAAGTCTGCACCAACCTTATCCATTTTGTTAACGAATACGATTCTTGGTACATTATAATCTGTAGCTTGTCTCCAAACAGTTTCTGTTTGAGGTTCAACACCAGCTTGTCCATCAAGTACTGTAACAGCACCATCAAGAACACGAAGAGATCTTGAAACTTCTACAGTAAAGTCAACGTGGCCTGGAGTATCGATAATGTTTACTCTATAACCCTTCCAAACTGCAGTTGTAGCAGCTGAAGTAATTGTGATACCACGTTCTTGTTCTTGTGCCATCCAGTCCATTGTTGAAGCACCATCATGTGTTTCACCAATCTTATGGATTTTCTTTGTATGGAATAAGATACGTTCAGTTGTTGTTGTCTTACCAGCATCAATGTGTGCCATGATACCGATATTACGTGTCTTTTCTAATGAATATTCTCTAGGCATAATAGTCTCTCCTGAATAAAATTACCAACGGTAGTGAGCAAATGCTTTATTTGCTTCAGCCATCTTTTGAACTTCTTCTCTCTTCTTGCAAGCACCACCGATACCATTTGATGCATCGATAATTTCTTTAGCAAGCTTCTCATCCATAGTCTTTTCGCTTCTTAAACGAGAATACTTAACTAACCATCTTAAAGCTAAAGTTTGCTTTCTGTCTGGTCTTACTTCGATAGGTACTTGATAGTTTTGACCACCAATACGACGGCTCTTAACTTCTAGAGCTGGACTGATATTTTCAAGTGCTTTTGTGAATACTTCTAATGGTTCTTGACCAGTGATTTCTTTAATACGGTCAAAAGAACTGTATAAAATTGTTTGTGCTGTACCCTTCTTACCATCTAACATAATTGCATTGATAGTTCTTGTTACTACCTTTGAATTATATATTGGATCTGGAAGCACGTCTCTTTTTGCAATATGACCCTTACGAGGCATGAGTCATTCCTCCTTTAATTTTTAAAATTTTTTGATAAATCAATTTAATAGTTTAAGAATATCAATGAATTACTTCTTTGATTTCTTTGCACCATACTTAGAACGGCCTTGCTTTCTGCCGTCAACACCTGTAGTATCTAATGCACCACGGATGATATGGTAACGAACACCGGGTAAATCCTTAACACGTCCACCACGGATTAATACTGTACTGTGCTCTTGTAAGCTGTGACCTACACCAGGGATGTATGCTGTAACTTCGATTCCGTTTGTTAAACGAACTCTGGCATACTTACGAAGTGCTGAGTTTGGCTTCTTAGGTGTCATTGTTGTAACACGTGTGCAAACACCACGCTTTTGTGGTGAAGGAAGCTCTGTGTACTTCTTTTCTAGTGAGTTAAAGCCTATTCCTAAGCTTGGAGATTTAGACTTTGTAACTTTGTCTTTTCTTCCATTACGTACTAATTGTTCAATAGTTGGCATAAAAATTTTCTCCTTTCTATCACTTGCATGATAGTTACTATCTAAAATTAATGTAAAATTATTGTCTTTTTCAAGACAGCATATTGATTATACCAAAATAAATTACTTTGTCAACAAAAATGAACAATTTTTTTTGATATTTTTTTAACATTTCGAAACACCGATTATCGTGTACAATGAAAAATCCCTTATTTATGGGCTTTTTTGAATTTTATTATTTTTTTTATTTTAAGCATATTTTATTAAAAGAAACACCGATTATTGTGATACATAAGCATTCCACTTTAATCTTGATTAATGATTATATTTATTATATTATAATATTAATAAAAAAAGAAAAGGTGAAAGTATTATGAATGAAAAAATGCTTGCTTTAGGCAACAATAGATCAATTATTAGAGAATTATTTGAATTTTCTAAAAAACAAAAAGCAATATTAGGTGAGGATAAGGTATATGATTTTTCCTTAGGTAACCCATCAGTACCTCCTCATAAAGCATTAAATGAGGAATTAATTAATTTATTGCAAACTAAACCAGATCCATATTTACATGGTTATACTTCTGCTCAAGGCGATAATGAAGTAAGAAAAAGAATCGCTAAAAATCTAAACGATAGATTTAATACTAATTATGAATTTACAGATTTTTATATGACTTGTGGTGCTGCAGCATCATTATGTATTACATTTAAGGCATTAACAGAAAAGCCAACTGATGAAATATTTGCTATTGCACCATATTTTACAGAATATAAGGTATTTGTTGAATCTGCTGGAGCAACATTTAAGCTTGTTCCTGCAGATTTAAAGGATTTTCAAATTAATTTTAATGAATTAGAAAGAATGATTAACAAAAATACTAAAGCTATTATTGTTAATTCTCCTAACAACCCAACAGGTGTTATTTATTCTAAGGAATCATTATTAAAATTAGCTAATTTATTAAATGAAAAAGCTAAGGAATATAATCATCCAATATATATAATATGTGATGAACCATATAGAGAAATAGCTTACGATAATTTAGAAGTCCCACATATTCCTAACTTATATAAGGATACTGTTATTTGCTATTCATATTCTAAATCATTATCATTACCAGGAGATAGAATTGGTTATATTTTAGTACCAAAAGCATGTGCTGAATCAAAGGATTTATATGCAGCATGCCTAGGTGCAGGAAGAGCACTAGGCTATGTATGTGCTCCTTCTTTATTCCAGCATGTAATTGAATTATGCGCTGATTTAACATCAGATATGAATGAATATGCTAAAAATAGAGATTTATTATATAAAGGATTAACTAAAATAGGATATGAATGTGTATATCCACAAGGAGCATTCTATCTATTTGTTAAAGCACTAGAGCCTGATGCAAATAAATTTATGGAAAAAGCTAAAAAATATAATTTAATAGTTGTACCATCAGATAACTTCGGGGTAACAGGATATGTAAGATTAGCATATTGTGTTTCTTCTTCTACAATCATTAATTCTATGGAAGCATTTAAAAAATTATATAAAGAATATAATAAATAATAATTAAAAGGGAGATTAATTTTATGAAAAAAGCAAAATATTTATTATCTATTTCATTATTGTGTTTAACAATCGCTTCATGCAATTCAAATAATAAAACACAAAATAATAACAATTATGATTCAGAAACCATTCACCAAATATCACTTCTTCAAGGATTAATGCTAGGTGATTATTATGGTTCTATTTCTGTAAAAGAATTAAAACAAATGGGAGATACAGGAATAGGAACATTTGATAAATTAAATGGTGAATTAATAATGACCGATGGCGTTGTTTATAGAGCAAAGCATGATGGAACTATTGAAATTGTACCAGATGATGAATTAATACCATTTTCAAATGTTACAAAGTTCGATAAGGATATTGAATTTGAAACAAAAGAAATATCTAATATCGATGAAACATTAAATACATTAACCGAAAAAGTAAATGCTAAAAATTCTAACCAATATTATATGGTTAGAATAGATGGTATTTTTTCAAAAATGAATGTTAGAAGCGAATTAGCACAAAAAGAACCATATAAGCCATTAGTTGAAGTATTAAAAACAGACCAAACATTTTTCAATTATGAAAATATAGAAGGAACAGTTGTAGCATTATATATGCCACCATATATGGGTAATTTAAATACAACTGGTTGGCATTTACATTTTATATCAAAAGATAAAACAAAAGGCGGACACGTTTTAGATTTATCTATTACTTCTTCTAAAATCACAATGGATCAAACAAACGGATTTGAATTATATCTTCCTAATGGAGAATTTTTTAAGAAATTAGATTTAACAGTTAATCAAGATGATGATATTAAAGAGGTTGAACAAGGTCAATAATACGAAAAAGATGTGAAATATAGTGGTATAACAAAAGTAGACAATGGATAAAAAAATCCTAGTCTACTTTTTTGTTTTATAATAAATATATACTTCTTCCTAGGAAGAAACGCAGAGGTGATAAAGTGGGAAGACCAAGTGGAACAAAAAACAATATGAAAACGCCTGAAGAAAAAGAAAAACTTATATTAGAATGGAAATCATCTAAAATGAGTGCCATTACTTTCATAAAGAAACATAAA
>JAFXUP010000076.1 GCA_017524905.1 Acholeplasmatales bacterium
AATAATGATTATAAATTAAATTTCAATGGTGAATTCTCAACAAATAAATATGCATGGGAACCAAAAAGATTAAATACAAACATCCATCAATTAGAAAATGTATTTGATATGGTTTATTTAATAGAAACAGGAAAATGGCATAAATGGATGGAAATGCCAGAACGTAAACAATTCCAAGTAACACCAGAATTACGTTTTAATGAATTAGTTATTCCAACACCAGATACAATTAAAATGGGATGGTTAATTTCAATGGTTGTACCAAATAAAAAACATTTATTATTAACTGGTCCGACTGGTACTGGAAAAACATTAACAATTATAGATATTTTAACAACAAATTATGATAATGATTTTTATTCATATATTAAAATGTCAATGACTGCTCAAACAACAGCAAATTTCACACAAGAAGTTATTGAGAAAAAATTACAAAAATCATATAGAAAGTTTTCACCTATTGGAGGTAAAAAAGGTGTTATATTTGTTGATGATTTAAATATGCCTCAAAAAGAAAAGTTTGGTGCACAACCACCAATAGAATTATTAAGACAATGGATGGACTTTGGAGGATGGTATGATTTAAATTCAGATAATAAAGATTTTGTAAATGTTATTGATATTTCATTCTTAGCTTCTATGGGTTCAATTGCATCTGGAAGAACTGTTTCTACTCGTTATTTAAGACATTATGTTATTCACTTTGCTGATAATTATAGTAAGGATACTATGTTTAATATTTATTCTAATATTGTTCAATGGTTCTTTATTAAAACTAAACAACCTGCTTTTAGTGATAAAGTAGTTACATTTAAAGAACAATTAATTAATTCAACTGTTCAAATGTATCATGAAGTATCAAATAATTTCAAAGCTACTCCTGCTAAAACTCATTATCAATTCAATTTAAGAGATATTAGTAGAGTTTTCTTAGGTATTTCACGTGCAAATGGTAGAACATTAAAAAATGATGAAGATATGATTAAATTATGGATTCATGAATGTGAAAGAATATTCAAAGATCGTTTAGTAGATGAAAAAGATAGAAGTGTCTATGATGAAATATTAAATAGAGTAATGAAACAATCAATGAGAAGAGAAAATACATATACAGATCACACAATATTATGGGGAGATTATGTTAATATGATTTTCATTGATGATGATCCTAAAAAAGGAGCAATTGAACATCAATATTGTGAATTAAATAATGAAGAACTTCTCCAAAAAACTTTAGATGAAAAATTATATTCTTACAATCATGAAGGAGGAAGTAGAGGTGAAAATTCAGGTGGTCAACTTAATTTAGTTTTATTCCAATATGCAGTAGAACATTTAAGTAGAATTTTACGTATTATTTCAACTTATAATGGTAATGCACTTTTAGTAGGAGTTGGTGGTTCTGGTAGAAAATCTCTTACTATATTATCAACTTATATTTATGGATTTAGTTTATGCAAATATGAAAGTGATTGGCAAGATACTTTAAAAACAATGATGAGAGAATTAGGTAATAAAGAAGTTGTTTTCCTTGTTAGTGATAGTCAAATTGATGATAAAAATATTGAAGATTTAAATAATATGTTAAATAATGGTGAAATTCCTAATTTAAT
>JAFXUP010000012.1 GCA_017524905.1 Acholeplasmatales bacterium
TTAATATCTACCGCACCCATGTAAATATCGCATTCTAGGCCAAAATACGCAGCCGCAGTAGCAAGTGCTACACCATGCTGACCAGCTCCAGTTTCGGCAATAATCTTTTTCTTACCCATAAACTTAGCTAATAAGCCTTCACCCATACAGTGATTTATCTTATGAGCACCTGTATGATTTAGGTCTTCTCTCTTTAAATAGATTTGTGCACCTCCACAATATTTAGATAAGCTTTCACAATGATATACTGGAGTAGGTCTTCCTTGGAATTCCTTTCTTATTCTTCTTAATTCATTAATGAATTGAGATGAATGGCAGATAGTTTGATAGGCTTTTGTAATCTCTTCAAATGCAGGCTTTAATTCATCTGGAATATAAGCACCACCATAATTTTTAAAATATCCATTTTCATCAGGATAGTTTCTTAAATATGTTTCAAAATCAACATCTTTAATCTTCATAATTATAATCTCCTTGTTTTTCAAAAATTAATTAAATTATACCAAATTTTATTGCATAAAAAAATACCTTCGAAAAGAAAAAGTCCTAAGATTTCTCAGATAATTAAATTATCCAGTGTTAAATTACTAACATTAAAATTAACGTTGTGTTAAAAAGCTTTAAAGTTAGTTAAGTGTTAAACAATAAAAAATCCTCACAGAATTGTTATAATGATATTGCGTGTATCTAATAACAAAATAAGGAGGATTTTTTATATGCTTAATATTGAGTTTTTCGAAAAAACAAATATCAAAACTGATGGTATAGATTTAGATAAATCATATATAAGTTTTGATTCAAGCACACTTAATCTTATCATAGAATTATACTTAAAAAAAGATAATGATATTAAATGTAAGTATTGTGCTTCAAATAATTTAACAATAAGAGGTTCTAAAAAATCAAAGATTAAAACCTCTACACTGGATTCTAAGAATGCTATTATTAATTTGCATAGAAGGATTTATAGATGTAATTCATGTAATAAACTTACAACTGAACAAAACCTGCTTAGAACTGATGGCCATAGAATATCAATTCAGAAGGAAATTATGATATTAAATGCCTTGAGAGATAAAACTAAGACTTATTCTGCTGTTGCTAATGAATTTGATGTATCACCTTCATATGTAACTAATCTATTTGATGTTAAGGTAAATCTTCGTAGATTGAAATTACCTGAGGTTATGTGTATTGATGAAGTATATCTTAAAAAACTAGTGAAAAGATCTTATTGCTTTGTAATCTATGCACCTCAATGGAGAAAAATTGTTGATGTGCTAGATTCGAGACGTGAATTAGATTTAATAGATTATTTCTCTCATATCTCAAATGAAGAAAAAAATAATGTTAAATACGTTAGTATGGATTTATATGAACATTATAGGAATGTTATTAAAAAATGCTTTCCTAACGCGAAAATATCAGCTGATCCATTCCACGTTGTTAAACAATTGAATAATTGCTTCCAGAAAATTAGAATCAATACTATGAAACATTATGAATTTCTTAAGCATGAAGGTCATAATTATTATTGGTTATATAAAAAATACTGGAAGTTTTTATTAATGGATATTACTAACATCAAATCTGAATATTTTAAAGTTACAAAATCAGGTATGATTCTAAGTAAATACCAAATAATTGATAATATGTTAGATTTGAATCCTACATTAAGGCTTGCATATGAATTAAAGGAAGAATATAGAAATTTTGTTTCTACAGCTACGATTGATACTGCTGAAGATGAGTTACTTAATCTTATAAAAAAATTCAAGGCTTCTCATATAAATGACTATGCTCCATTTATAAACATTATGCAGAAATGGTTTCATGAAATCATAAACTCATTTAATAAGATAAACAATCATAAAATATCTAATGGTCCAATGGAAAGGGTGAACAGAGATATAAAAACTTTGAATGGAATATCATTTGGAGCTACAAATTTCAATCGAATGAGAAATAGAATTATGTTTACTATTAATGAAGATGCTCCTATATCACCATATAGAAGAAAGAACACTAATAAAATGTCTGGAAAGCCTAGAGGAAAATATAAAAAAAAGAAATAAAATTAATAAGCATTTTGATACACGTAAAAAGGGGGGCTTTGACACTCCCCTTTATCGTTATATACACACCTATGTGTTTAAAGCTAGCACTCCTCTTTTTTTGGAGTTAGAGTCTCCCTCACACTCCCTCTATATTAGAGTACCGAATTTTTGTTTTCTTAAAAACCCATTTATTTTTTATTTATTGATTATTAATTTAGAAAAATCCTCAA
>JAFXUP010000077.1 GCA_017524905.1 Acholeplasmatales bacterium
ATAATTTCATAATTTATTCCTTTATTATCTTTTCAATTTCTATTTTTAAATCTGGTAAATTATTTTTTACAGTATCATAAATAATATCTAATTGTATTGATCCATAATCATGAACTATTCTATTTCTTAATCCACTTATTTTCATCCATGGTACATTTGGATATATATCATATATATTATTTGGTAGTTTCTTAACATTTTCTGATATTTGAACAAATTTAAAACTTATAGCACTAGATAGAACTTCATCTTCATTGAATTCTTCAATTGTTACATCGTTTAAATTATTAATACAAAAGTCAATATCTTTTAAAATCTTATCGATATAATATTTTGGAGTCTTAACATTATCCATAAATCTTAATTCCATCCTTTAATATTTCTTTTAATAATTCTTGATTATTATCTAATTGATTAATTTTTAACAAATCAATTTTTTTATGTAATGATTGTCTTAATTCTTCAATCAAACCAAAAAAATCAAGTCCTGTTACTTCTGTATCAATCAATAAATCAATATCGCTTTTAGGGGTTGCTTTATTTTTAGCATAAGAGCCAAACAAATAACAAAAGTTAATGTTATATTTAGAAAAGATATTATCTACAATTTTTTTGATATCTTCTATTTTTAAAATACCATGCTCTTCATCTAAAACATTTAATTCATTTAATCTAAAAATAAAATATTTAAGCTTATTATCAGATTCATCTTCGAGGGCTTCGTATTTTTGATACGTTCTTCTAGATATTCCTAAAAATTTAGCCGCTTCAATCTGGCTCATATCCAAGCATATCCTTATTTTTTTCAATTCATTCATAATATCACCAATAATATGATATCATCAATTGCGCTTTTTGTCAAACAAAAGTGCGCAATATTTGCGCAATGTATATTCTTCTATAGCGTAATATTTGCGCATTTAATTTAAGAAATATCGCATTTTCCCAACTATTTTTTGTCATTTATATTGCATTTTCAATATATTTAATAATACTTATTAAGTATATATTCAATTAATCTATAATTATTTAAGAATAAAAAATGACCTATGCCTTTTTTCATAGAATTCTATGTTTTTTTCGATTGTGTTAAATTTATTCAACTGCAATAGAAAGAATTAAAATACTTATTGCGAAATTCTTTATACTCAAATTGAATACTTATGTATAAAAAAAGCCTAAAATTTTGTTCTTTAGGCTTCATAAATTTGAACTATTCTTTTTCTGTTACGTTATAAATCTTTTATTTATTATTTTGTAATAAAGTAGTTTATTTCCTAAGGCTCTTATCGGTTTTGACAAGACAACAAACTGTTTCGCAATGTAAGATAGCACATTTCATTATCATTATATTTACTATGTTACCTATTAGAAATTATGCATCGTAATAGTATGATATCACATGTTCACTAGAACCAGTATATGGTTATGTTCATAATAGATCACTCACTAAATAAAAAAGTACACTATCCATCAACTAGTGTACTTAACTTTAGTATATAGTGACATCTTTTTCTGTAATAGATTCAAGCATTTCTAAAACAGTAACGCCATCTCTTACTACATTGCACAATTCATCAACTGAAGATACATCAGTTGGTTCTTTGTAGAATTCGCAAAATGAAATGTAATCTTTAACATCCTCATTACTATATGTAATAGAATATCTTTTCTTATTATATGTAAATTCAATCTCACGACCTGTTTCAATTAATTCGATTAATTCTTCTTTTGTCATTTTATTTCACTCCAATTTTCTCTTTTATATTTTCCATTAGGAAGTCTTGTCCAATTGTGTTCGTGTGGAACAACTGGATGTTTTTTTGGATTACCATGATCAGAATAATCAATGTCAAGATGAGGATTTCCATCTTTATCATAATATCTTTCCTGATGTACAATACCATTTTTTCTAACAATGGTAACAGAATTTGGAATACCTTTAATAGGTATACTATAGTTATCTTCTTTTTTTATATTTATTTCTTTTTTAGAATTAACTATACCTATAGAAGATGATTTTGCACCATTATAACCAGAAAAAGTATAACTACTTCCCTTCATGTTTCTTGCTCCTTCTACTATGAATAAAAGATTCATAAACATACAAAGGTAGTTCTCTTTCTTTTGCGTATGAAAAGATATCTTCAGGAATTGTTCCATAAACAATTATTCCACTCGGATTTAATGTGTCAATAATAAGTCTTAATTGTTCTTCAAAAATTTTTCTATTATTCTTATCATTAACAAATCCATTTGTACCAATCGAAATTAATGTCATTTTCGGATACGCCTCAAGACTCGAATAAGTCTTTATATGACCAAGTCTTACATTTGGAATTATTTTAATACCTTGTCTTCCATAATAATATGTCACTGCTAGATTAACATATATTTGACTGCACTGAACTATTGGTGGCATATTATCATAAGGACTAGCATCTAAACCAACAACAACTTGATATTTAGATAATTTATCAAGGTATAAATCCGGATTTGATATAACAGGTTGAAAATATTGATCAGTACAATAAAATGACATTCCTGTGGTAGAAGGATTTTTTACTTTGCATCTACAATTCCATTGCGATAATTCTTTCGGTGGTTCAGTGGCCACCATCCACTTTTCAATGATAGGATAACCATCATCAGTGAATCTAGCACCTTCAATAATTTTTGCTAGATATACATCCCTAATATAGGGAGGTTTACGTTTTGATATATTAACACCTCTAATCTTATCTCTTGCCAAAATAAGATTAGAATGCTATAATTGATTTGCCGAGAATGTAATTAAGCATTCTAATCAAAGGGTTATTTAGTGTTGATGGCACTTGAATAGCCCTTTTTATTTTGCAATGAGTTATTTATATTAATGTCCACTAAGACAATAATACCTAATTAAAATCTTCTTCATTAAGTTTAAATTTTCTTTTTAAAAGTATTTCAAACATTTCTTTCAAAGCAACTAAATCATCTTTGGTTGCATCTCTTGGAATAATTATTTTTGCATATCTTCCACTTTCAGTCTCGTACTTTTGCTCGATAAATGAATCATTAATTTCATCTTTTGAAATGATAGGTGTAAAAACTTGTTCTTTCTTTTCAATTCCTGAAACATTTATCTCCTCATTTTCTTCAACTTCAGCATCATCTTTTGAAGACTCTTCATCATTAGAGATAGGGGCATTATATATCAAAATGCCATTTTTTATTACTCCAACATAATTCAATGAATCAATAAAAGCTTTTGCGGCTGCATCCTTTGATGTCTTTATAATCGAATAATCATTAAAAAGAACGTTTGATAAAGCATTTAAATTTGGAACTTGCTTTCCGTTATATTTTTCTATCAATTCTTTATATAACGATGGCTTATTTACTGCATCAATTAGAATTATTTCTCTAGAATCTTCGCTTATTGGATACAATAAATTCTTAGCAGCTTTTGTCAGTTCGATTTTTTGGCCATCTGCATCAACAAAGCCAAATTGTTTTGAAGATGATACTCTTGCTTTAAACGAATTAGTAGAAGTTGAAACACCATAAACATCTGCCATTTGCTGATATCCGACAGGCCCATTAAATTTTTCTACTTTTTTAAGGAAATCTATACAATCTTCAATTGATGTAGCAGGATATTTTCTACTTTTCATCATTTCATTTCACCACCTTCAAAAACATTATATCACTATAGAGAATTATTATCAATACCTTTTGTGTGTTAGTTTTGTGTTTTTGTGTGTTTTTGTGTGCTTGTGTTTTTATCGTCTGAATATTCTGGTTATATTGCTATTTTATAAATAAAAAACTTATGAATCTTTATCCAAATAGCAACGAACTATTCAAAATATAAATTCACAAGTTTAATTGTTTTATTGATTTTATTTTTAAATTATATATTTTATATGTTCAACGACATTGTGATAATACTTTCAACATGTGAGATAGCATAATTCAATTGAATATTAAAGCCTATGTGACATGTTACTTTAATAGCAGAGTATTATTATTCAAGCATATGTTTACTAGCACTATTATATGATTATACTCAAAATATATCTCTTATTTTTTATACTCCTAAAAATCAAAATATAATCTATTTATATAATACTTCATTATTCAAAATACATATATAATGTTAAAGGTATAATGAAGATGCTCAATTGGATATATTAAATAGAGCAGTAAATTCTATAAATATAACAAATAGAAAAATCAATTTTAATTTTGTAAGATTCTTTTAAATTTCATAATTTTAACTCTATGAATCTCCTCTATAATACAATTTTATTTTTTCGCTTCATCTTTTTTTTCATTACTATCTTTATTCTTATGTAACATATAAAGAATGAATAGAATTAATATTAAACCAAATTCTACTGCAATCATAATAAATGAAGCAATAGATACTGGACATGTATGAACTATTAAAGCAATTAATCCAAAAATAAATATTATAGAAGCACAGATTATGCTTATTAAATTGATTAATGGAAGACTCTTTCTAAGCTTAGAAAGGAATGCAAATAAATTAAAGTATAATAATACATAAAATACTGTATAGATTAATAATAATATAGCTAAAATTAATGCAACATAACCAATACAGAATCCATGGCTCTTTGCTGGAAGTACTACTGTTTCAACAAAGGCAAATTCTGATAATTTATTTACTTTAACAGTTAAAGTTTTACCATCTTTACTTACTTCAAAATTATTTACATATTCAATATCGTTTGCTGAATGGATATGTAATAATTTAAATTCTTTACCTTGAAGTACTGTTGGAATATCCATCTTAATTACAATTGTTGTTCCTGGTTTAATATCAGAAGGTTGAATTTCTTTTTTAGTTTCAACACCACCAACAATCGTCTTTTGGATTAATTTAACATCATAAACAAAAGCTATCTTTTGATTTTCTTCAAGTTTTTTAGAAACAGCATCTTTATAATCAGATTTAGCTTCTTCACTTGAAATATCAGTCTTAACTTCTACTTCAACTTCAACAGTTGTATCTTTAGGTGCACCTTCAATTTCAACTGTAACACCTTTATCAACAACAGGTATTGTCCAATTTAAAATTGTAATTGTTACTGATGCAGTAGCATTACCAAATGTTACTTTAGCAGTATATTCTCCAGCATTTACACATTCAGTAACCTCAGTTGTACCTTTATAATACTTAATTGTCGCATTAGGGAATGCTTCAGTATTATATCCAGTTTGTAATGTAACTACTTTAGCTGTAGCTGAATAAGTTAATTCAGTTGGAGCAACCATAGTTAATGTTAAACCTTCAATAATTGGACAATCTGCTGATGTACAAGTTGCAGTTATTTTATTACCATTTGCAGTATATGTAAAATTATGTTCATGTAAAGAAACTAATACAGTAACATCAATATGTTCAGCTAAATTATAATTATCAGTATCTTCTGGTGTAAATGTAGCTTTATATGTCTTATTACCTGGTTCATTTCCAACATTTAATGTATTATCGTCCCATGCCCAACCAGTAGGAAGTGTTACATCAGCCAATGTTTTATTGATTAATGCTTTTAATCCTGTTGGAACTGTATATTCAGGGTTAGCTTTTGCTACTATAACATTTATATCTTGTTCTACTGTGTTAAAGTTTTGAGTATCTTCTGGTGTAAATGTAGCTTTATGAACTCTTGTACCTACATTACCAACCTTATCTGTTGAACTATTCCATGCCCAACCATCTGGTAATGTAATTTCACTTAATGTTTGATTATATGTAGCATTTTTATCAGTAACTTCAGTTGGAGTTGGATTTGCCTTAACAATTTCAAATGTAAGAACAGCTACAGCATTACCATATGTAATTTTTGCTGTATATTCTCCAGCATTTACACATTCAGTTACTTCATCATTATCTTTAAAGTATTTAATAGTTGGATTAGCAAATGCTGCAGTACTATAACCTTCTTTTAATGTTACAGCTTTAGCTGTTCCATCATAAGTTAAGTTTGTAGGAGCAACCATTTCTAAAGTTAAACCTTCAGTAACTGGGCATCCATCTTCACTACAAGATGCAGTGATTTTATTACTATCAGCAGTATAGCCCCAGTTATGAGTATGAAGACTAGCAAGCATTAATTGCTCTGTTGTCTCATTAATCTTAACTATATATGCTGAATCATCTGATAAGAAATAATCATCATTAGCTTCTGCAGTATCTTTTGAAAGTCTAACTGAAAAATCACAAGCTTCTTCCATTGAAATACCAATTAAAGATTCTTCTACTAAATCACTAGGAACAACAAAACTACCATATAAACCTTTACCAGTTTTTAGTGCTTCTTCTGTGTTTGGTGTAGAAGGTTTATTAAGATAAAAATTGCTTTCAATATTATCTTTACCTTTATTATTGTTGATTTTTACAAGACCTGTTATATATGAATAAGTATTTGCAAAATAAACACCACCTGCTAATTCACCAGCTGTATTATTTTGAATAATTGTTCCACCTTCAAATGATCCGCCTGCATATTCAGTGTTTGCCTTTGAATCAATATAGATTGCACCACCAACTTTAGAAGCAGAATTTTCTGTAAAAGATGTGCTTTTAATTTCAGAATTAATTGTGTAAGCAACTTCTCCTTTTACGTTGTCTCCATACATGTATAGTGCTCCACCATAAGCTGCAGTATTACCATTAAATTGCGACTTATCAATTCTAAGTAAACCTCTTGAAGATGTTGTATCACTGTTAACAGTTCGATAAGCTATAGCTCCACCATATGATTTATCAGAAGCAAGTTTATTCATCCTAAATATTGAATTAGTAATCTCTATAGTAGATACTCCTCCAGAATAATCATAAATATAAACACCGCCACCATATGTTTCACTTTCAGTAAGTTCCACCTCATTAAAGAAAAAAAGGGAGTCAAGTACTAAATTATTAACTTTACTTGTGTCATATCTTCCAAGATATAGTCCGTTAGCAAAATAAATGCCACCGCCACCAATACCGGCTATTGATTTGTTATATCTAATATCTGCAGTAATAGAAATTTCTTTTGTTGCTTTTGATGTTGAGCTTCTATCAATGTAAATAGCTCCACCTTCTTTTTTAGAAACATTCTGTTTAAATAAAGCTCCTTCACTTATAGTTAAATCGCCCTTACAGTGAATAACTCCACCATAACTATCCAAAGATTCATTACAAACAAATTCTCCACCATTTATATTACAAGATGAAGAATCATCTATATAAATAGCACCAGCTCCAACACCATTAACTTCTCCTGAACAATAATTATAATAGATGAAGACTCTAGTCATTCCATACTTCTCTTTATGAATAGTAAGTGAACCAAGTTCACCACTTGCGTCCCCACTAAGAATACTAATAGTTGGTAATGAATTTATACTATAATTACCAAAGATATTTGCTTTATGTAAATTGACAGCTCCACCATAAGCATGAATCAAACCACAACTTGAATTTGTTAGGCAGTTACCGATTATAGTACCACCATACATATTAAATGTTGAATTTCCAGAGTTTCCTTTAGCGCAAACTATTGGTCTTTTAAAACCAGTGATATATCCACCTGTAAAAGTTTCAAAATTTTCTGTAAGTGAATCATCAACTTTGCCTACTTTATCTACAATAACAAAGCTATGATCAATATCAGAACAACAATCATAAATACTTAAAGTTGAATTATTATATACATCAAATAATGGCTCATCACTATTATCTTCGGCTGTACTTTTTATGCAATGACCATTTAAACAAATATTAACATTTTCACCATCGATATTTATACTTGGATCTTTTTGAGAAACTATAATATCCTCTGATAGATAATAGTTTCCAGACTTTAAGTTCTGTTCTTTATTAAAATCAACTGATGTTAATGGTCTATCAAATTTAAATGAATTATGTTCATGTCTTCCTTTTTTTAGCAATGGATGCTCTAATCCCATAGCCCAAGTATTGGTAAAATCCCAATCAACAAATGATTCAACAGTACTAAAATTAAGAACAGAAAGAGAAATAGTTTTTCCTTCAAGATCAGATGAATTAGGATAACCACCGATTCCTTTAATAGATGATTGATAATAACAACCTTCTATAGTTCCACCGCTAACGTTATAATCGCCAACTATTGAGCCCATATACTCTACATTTCCATGATTCCACTGATAATTGAAACAATTTTTAACTGTGCCACCATACAATAAACCAACAATGCCACCAACACAATCCATATCTGCATGGACATAATATCTATCACTAACATAACAATTTTCTATCAATCCACCATTACAATATCCAGCAATACCACCTGAACGATTATCAGCATCGACATAAGAATATGGTTCTAATCCATCAAAATCACGAGAATAACAACGTAATATGCTTCCTCCTAAGTTTTGACCGGCAATACCACCCACAATACCTTCAGAATTTTTAATTTCAACAGTCGCATAGTTTCCGCAATCTTGAATTTTACCTTCATTAATTCCGGCAATACCACCAGTACTTTCAGCAGTGTTTGTGATTTTACCCTTAAGTAAAATATTACTTACGATTCCATCTGTACCAATATAACCGAATAACCCATAATTTGCTTTGTTACCAGTAATATTTGCTGTTATAGTATGGCCTTGACCATCAAAAGTTCCAGCATATTTATTAGCTGCAGAACCAATTGGTTCCCAATTATCTTCACTTGTTAACTCTATATCTTTGGTTAACACACCATAAATACCGGTATTACCAGCGTTAACCTCATCCCGGAAACTAAAAAGTTCAGCTTTAGTTCCAATTATATATGGATCAGATTGATTTCCAGCGCCTGCCCCACTATAAGTCGCACTAGCTTTAGGTACGGCTATAGTGAATAAAGTAACTAATGAAATTAATATAGCAAATAAAAACGACAATTTTAATCCTTTAAATATTTTTTTGTTTTTCATTTTTTAACCCTCCAAATCTTCCTTATTTTTTTGATTCTTCTTTAGTATTATCTTTTTTACCATCTTTATTCTTATTATTATCTCCCCTTTTTTTATTTTCTATCATCAATATCTTTTGATAGATCTTTTTGTTCATCAACAAACTCTTCTACTTGCTTTTTAACTTTATTAGTTACTAAAGAGTTATCTGCTTGTTGTTCGTAAGATAAAGTCATTTGTGGGAATGGGATATTAATTCCATTATCATCAAATACAATTTTTATTTCTCTATTTAAATCTCTTTGAACTTGATATAAGTCTTCTTCTTTACATTTAGCAACAAAAAGTAAATTTACAGAGCTTTCAGCAAGCTCAGTTACGCCTTTATAATATGGTCCTTCAACAATTGATGGAATATGCTCTTTAATCTTATCTAAATTATCAGAAATTACTTTTTCAATCTTTTCGATTCTATCACCATAAGATGTTCCTATATAGCATTTAGCAACGGATAATTCCTTTGTTTGGTTAATGATTGATCTAATGTCACTATTATTTACAATTTTTACATTTCCACCAGCATCAACCATTTTAGTAGTTCTAACACCTATTGTTTGAACTTCTCCTCTCCAACCATCTATTATAACAATATCACCAACTTGGAAATCACCTTCAAAGGCGATGAATATACCAGCTAAAATATCGGCAACTAAGGCTTGTGAGCCTAAACCAATAATTAAAGTCACAACTCCTGCAGATGCAAGCATCATTGTTGTATTAGCTCCCCAAGCTCCTAAAATTATAAAGATTGTAGCTATTACAATAACCCATTTAATAAAGCTTAGTAATAATCTTGAAATAGTTACACTCTTTTTTGAATGAAATGTAATTTTAGCGATTAATTTTATTAAATGATTTAATGCCATCGCAATTACAATTATTTGAATTGATCTAATCAAAGCTGGAATTCCAGTTGAATATAAATACCTTAATGCTGGATTAGCCAGTTCAGTTGTTTTAAAAACAGATTCTGCTCCAAATATTTCGTTTGAAAATACGAAACATGTAACTGCACCAGCAAGCATTATAATAAATAATACCCAATAAATAATTGTTTTAGTTTTACTTTTAGTACCCATATTAAATATCCTCCTTAATATTGCTAATCAATAATTGCTATTTTCCCATAAAAAGCATTCTTTGTGATAGTAACATCACTAGTTAATTTAGTATATGTTAACGTTAAATATAATTCTTTATCATCAATGAAATCTAATATTTCTTGATAATTATCTAAGCTCTTTAAATCTAAAACAAATGCTTCAGCTGATAAATCTTTACCAACTATATCAACATCAAATGAATATGTTGGATTATTAATACCAGCATTTACATCACCAATATGGAATTTTAGATTCTTTATTGCCTCACCTGTATTATCAGTAAGGAAAATAAACATTTCTAATTTACCATCTTCTTTAGATATTTGATTTCCATTAACTAAATTTATTCCATAAATAATATTTTCACCTGGTGAGCAATAACTTATTAATACTTGTTGTTCTTCTAAAATTTGTTTTTCTAAACTTTCTTTTATAGCTATACCTTGAACTTTATATATAAATTGTGAATCATAATTTTCATCATTTACATTTTTTAATTCAATATATTGATAACCAGATGAATTTTTATCTAACAATACATCAAATGATTCAGTTGAACCATCAGGTGTAAATCTTAAATAATAATTATCATAATAATTATCATAATCTCTTGTACTAATATTTATTACTGCATAATATTTATCATTCATTTTGAATAATGTTGGACGATTTGTGTAATTTCCTAAAATTTCAAAATTAGTGATTCCATATTTTTCAAGACTTGGATAATTAACTTCTACTGTTTCTTGATCATTATATTTTAAATTAACTGTATCACCTTTTGAATTTGTTGCTTCTAAATATAAGAATCCATATTCACTTGAAAGATCAACATCTAAATCTGATAAATCAATTTCTTGAACTGAATCATTTAATTCTAATTCTACATAAGGTGCATTCATACTTGGTGTTCCATTAAAATAACATTTAATATTGCTATAAGAACCAAGTGTATCTACATAATTTGGCATTTTTAGTGCGATTTTTTTATCACTTGCTAAAACATATTCACAAACTACACCATTATAAATTGTTTTTCTTCCTAAATAATCTTCAAAGATTATATCTCCTTCTTCAATTATTTCCCTATCTGTATATTCTCCATTAACACGACCTTCATAATAGAAAACATAGTGATATTCATCTCCATTAGTGATATCAAATCTTTCATCATCAGTTGAAAAACTTATTTTTTGATCAGCAGTTGTTCTTACTAAATTATAAGTTTTAGTATTTGAATTTGAATTTGTTAATTCGAAATATATATCGTAAATATGATTTTTTGGATCAGCAAATGATAGCTTAATATCAGCTGTTAAATTAGCTAAATCAGCTTTTTTATTCCATGTTACAGTTGGTGCAACAAATGAATCTTCTGCTGGTTCACATGAAACTTCAAACAAAATTTCTATTTCTTCTGTTTTTCCTTCTTTACCATCATAAACATATGTTAAATAATATTTAAATCCTGCTTCACTTTCTAAATTTAAAATAAGAGCATCATTTATTTCATTTAATTCAATTATTTGTTCAAATGAATCTATTTCAAGTTCATATGTTTTTTCTTCTTCAGTTTCATTTGATTTTAAATGAAGAATAAGGCTTGTTAATTTATTTCCATCTTCTACATTAAAGACTGCTTTACATATTTGAGCTGTTTCTGAAGAATTAATTCCAACTTTATCATCTAAAACAAATTCTATAGGTGATTCAGTTATTGGTTCTGGCTCAGGTTCAGGTTCAACATTTGGATTTGTTAAAATAATTTCTTTTTTATTAGTTTCATATATTAAACCATTTATTACATATGTAAAATAATATGTAAATCCTTTATCATCTAAAAGATCAATTGTAATATCGTCTGAATCTTTGTTTATAACAACATTTTGGACTCCTTCACTATTTTCAATTTCAATAATCTTTTCTGTTTCATTTGAATCAATAATATGCATCTTTATATTTGATACTAAAGAATTACTATTAGAACATGAAATTTTTATTTCTTGAGTATCGATATTTACTTCACTTAAAATATTAAAATCAATTTTAAGTTCTTTTGTTGTAATTTCACTAGAATAGATTGAATAATTATTGAATGAGGTATCTAAAACAGAAATTAAATATTTAGTATTAGGTGTTAAATCGAAAAAATCACCTTCATTAATACCTTCTTCTAATTCATAATATTTATAATAATTTAAATTTTTATTTTCTAAAGTTAAAATAAATTTATCGTTATTTGTATTTTCTAAATATAAAGAATAAGCAATTGAATCATATAGAACATCCAATGCTTTAAAATTACATTTAGCATTTATTATATTTATACCAATTAATATTGCTAAAGCTGAAACAGAAACTATTGAAGCTACAGCTGTTATGAAGTTTTGATAACCATTTTTATTATTTTTTGAATTATTTATATTTTTATTAGAAGAATTCTTGTTATTTTCTTCTTTTTTATTTTTATATTCTACATTTGAAAAATCATAATCATTTATTTCATCTATAATATTATTCTTATTTTCATCATAAAAGGTATATTCTAATTTTTGGGAATGGCCGAATTCAAAAGAATCTGATTTTTCATTAACTATTTTGACGTCGTTAAATTCATCTCTTCTCATTTAAAACTCACTCCCTATTCAAAATATTTATGATAAAAAAAGAAAAACTATGCCCATATATATGACATATTTTTATTTTAATTAATATTTTTATCTTAAAATTATAAATGCTTCTTCTTAAATATTAACTTATACGTCATATACATATTTTTATAATTATTATTTTTTCAAATAATTTGAGGCAGCAAAAATTGCTATTCTTTTAATAAAAAATTTTTTGGCCATTCTATGTCCCCATTTTCATTGCTTTATAAAATTATTTATTTGTTTTTATTCGCCTATAATATACTATAATTATAAATTAGAACTTTGTTAACACCAAATAAAATCGACCTATTAAAGCGTTAGTGTTTCACATTGAAACATATTTATGTAAATCTAGTTTGGTAGTGTTTCTCATTGAAACATATTTATATAAATCTGGTTTGGTTGAAAAAGCAATTTATAAATTGTATAATGAAACCATTAAAAGAAAAGGGGTTGAAACAGGTGAAACGTACATTTGGTGAAGCGTTATTAATGGCAAGAAAACAAAAAGGATTATCCCAGCAGCAGCTTGCTGATAGTATCCCTGTAAATCGCTCAAGTGTTGCCAATTGGGAAGCAAATAGACGTCTACCTGATGCTTCTATAATTGCTAGGATTGCAAAGATATTAGATGTAGAAATCTCAATACTATTAGATACATCTAATGAAGAAATAACAAATCCAGTTGTAATCATAGTAGATGACAATAAAATAGTTTTAACAGGTGGTGAACCTGTAATTAAAAAAGCAATTCCAAATGCTTTAGTGGTTGGATTTAGTAAACCATCACAGGCTATTGAATATGCAAAAGAAAATCATGTCTCTTTAGCTTTTTTAGATATTGAGCTAGGCTTAACTAATGGTATAGATTTATGTAATAAATTACTTGAAATAAATCCACATATGAATGTAATCTTTCTTACTGCTTACCCAGAATATGCAATTAACGCATGGAATACTAATGCTAGTGGATTTATGGTAAAGCCTATTACTATTAAAGGTGTCCAATCACAGCTTAAAAAGTTACGATATCCACTTATAAATGGAGGCTCTAGCTTATGACAAGTGATACTTTAATAAATGCTTATTTTTTTGTTGGTGGTGTGCTACTTATTCTTGTATTACTAGGACTTATAGCTTCTGCTATTTTTCCAGGCTTAAGCAAAAATAGTAAATTATTTTTCATATCTTCCTTTTCAATTTTGATTTTTAGTCTTATTTCTTATGTTATTGATATATACATATATACAGATCCAAGCCTTGCATGGGCAGAAAGAATAGTATCTTTTCTTGAAACCTTCCTACCATCTACCCTAATGCCGTTTTTAACTTCTTATATCTTATATTATTCAAAGGAAGATATAAAAAAGAGTAAACTATTCTATATAAATATTAGCTTGTTAACTCTATTATTTGCATTACTTGTATCTACACAATTTACGAATGCTTTTTATTATTTTACAGAGGATAATCAATTTATACGTGGTGACTTATATCCTATTTTAATAATACCAATGATTGGATTAATACTTATTAATTTATTTGCAATTATTAAAAAACGTAATCAACTAGGAAAAAGACATTTTGTATCATTCCTTATTTATTTACTACCCCTTTTAATTGTAATGATTGTACAAATGTTCGCTTCTGTTTTTATCTTAATAGTTATAGCTGTATCTTTAAGTGCTCTATCTATGCTTGCTATTATTATGCAAGAATATATTGAGCAATATTTAGATCAGCAGCGTAAAATAGCAGACCAACGTGCAAGCATTGCAGTGCTAGAAATGCGTCCACACTTTATATATAATACAATGACAAGTATTTATTATTTATGTGAACAGGATGCACAAAAGGCACAACAAGTTACACTTGATTTCACAACATATCTACGTAAAAACTTTAATGCAATCACTAATAAAGATCCAATCCCTTTTATAGAGGAATTAGAACACACTCGTGCCTACCTAGCTGTAGTTAAAGCTCAATTTGAAGATAACCTAGTTGTTACATTTGATACACCACATACTTCTTTTAGATTACCACCTCTTACCTTACAGCCACTTGTAGAAAATGCTGTTAAATATGGCATGGATTCAGATGCACCAGAGGCCTTATCAGTCTCTATAAAGACCGAAAAAACGAATACAGGTAACATATTAGTAGTTGAAGATAATGGACCTGGCATTTCACAAGATGACAATAACGAACCACATATAGCACTTAAAAATATACGTGAACGTTTATCTGCTATCGGTGCAACGCTAGCTATTTCATCACATGAAAATGGTGGTACTATAATTAATATCTTTATTCCAGATAAGATTAATAATTAATAATTAATATTAATTATAATTTTAACATATAACAAAAAGATGGATTGACGATTCATCTTTTCAATTAATAATTGTACAAAATAACCATACAAATTATTCTTTTTTTATTTTATTATTACTTGGTAATAAATTGTTCATGAAGATATGGTTGACAAGGATAATGTTGTTACTCGTACTAGTATTTCTTTTGTTCTTGAAACTTTAACATCTAATAAATCCTCAACAATTATTCTTCTAATAGAGCCATCCCTAGAGGAGTTTGAATTTAATGACTAGATGATGGCATCTAGCCCAGATCTAGTCACTAGTTCAAGTTAATCATGAATTAGTCAACATATCAAAAGGTTGCTATTTATACTGTTACAATTTCGCCTAGTTTTAGGCTATTTTAATATGTTATAGTATCAAATGAACATATCGAAACATCTAGTCATTGTTACCACGTTCGGTTACGATGTAGCCAATTTTTTAGCAAAATAGAAATTTAAAAAATTTTAGTTAAAAATAAAAAACGATGTTTCTAACCAAATTTTGGTCAAAAAACATCGTTTTTTTGTCATTTTTAGCTATTTTCGGTCATTTTTAAGATTTAGTAAACTTATTGTTTCGCAATGTGAAGTTTTTGAAAAAAGATCACAAGGTGTTATTTCTTTTAGTTCATAACCATTTTCTTCTAGTATTTTTATATCTCTTGCAGCTGTTGAAATGCCACATGAAATATAAATTATCTTAGGTATTTTCATAGATATTACTGTATCTAAAAATTCCTTTGCACATCCCTTTCTTGGAGGATCAAAGAAAATCAAATCTATTTTTTCTTTATTAACTAATTTTTTTATTTCATCTTCACATGCACCACATATGAAGGTTGCATTAGAAATATTATTAATAATCTTATTATTATTTGCATTTTTTATTGCATCTGGAACAATTTCTATTCCATAGACATGCTTTACTTTTTTAGCTATATTTAAAGTTATTGAACCCATTCCACAATATGCATCTATAACATTCATATCTTTTTTCAAATCAGCCATTCTGAAAGCTTCTTCATATAATTTTTCACATTGATTATGATTAACTTGCATAAAAGATGCAGGATATACTTCAAAATCTAAACCTAATATATTTTCTTTAATAGTAGGACTTCCATATAACAATCTAAAATCATCGGATAATACTACATTTGTATTTTTAGAATTTATATTTAAATAAATTGATTTTATCTCTTTAAATTCAGAAGTTAGCATTTCTACAAGTCTTTGAAAATCATGATTTACAGTTGTTACTAAAACAACCATAAAATCATTATTAATTGTATTTCTTATCATAACCTCTCTAAAAATACCTTTTTGTTTTGTCTCATCATAAATAGAAACATTAAATAACATTAAATATCTTTGTATCAAATATAAAATTTGAGATGATGTTTCATTTGTTAAAATATCATTTTCAATTGGAATAATATTATGACTTTTTTTGGCATAAAAGCCATAAACAACTTCTCTTTCATCATCTTCTTTTATTTCTCCAAAAGGTACCATAACCTTATTTCTATAATTATAAGGATTATCAGATTTTATAATTGGATTAATTTTATAATTAGAATCAGTTTTTATTGTTGTTTTAACTTTATTCTCCTTTATTTTTAGTTCAGTTTCATAATCAACATGAATCAAATCAGCTTCACCTGATAATTTATTAGTTTCTTCTAAATCTAATATTCTATGAGGTGATTTTTTTAGTATTTCAATTGCTTTTGAAAAAACATATTTAGAATGAATAGAAGTTATTTTAATAATAGCCTCTTCTCCTTCCATTGCGTTTTCTACAAAAACAACCTTATTATCTAAATGACATACACCTAAACCATTCATATCAAATGATTCAATCATTACTTTATATTCATCATTTAATTTCATATTTCACCTATTATTTTTGAGCTTTTAATTCAAATATAGCATCTCTTATTTGTGCCGCTGCTTCGAAATTTAAATCTTTTGCATAAGCACGCATTTCTTCTTCTAATTCTTGAATTAAATAAATCTTTTCTTCCTTCGTTAATTTTTTCTTTTGAAGCTTTGATGAAGATGCAATTTCATCAACCTTCTTCATTGTTACTGACTTTGGAATTTCTTTAACAATTGTTTTAGGTATTATATTATGGATTTCATTATACTTTTCTTGAATTTCTCTTCTTCTTTTTGTTTCATTAATTGCTTCTTCCATAGAAGGTGAAATAGTATCAGCATACATAATAACCTTACCCTTTGCATTTCTTGCTGCTCTACCAATTGTTTGAATTAAACTTCTTGTGCTTCTTAAAAAGCCTTGTTTATCAGCATCTAATATACACACTAATGAAACCTCAGGTAAATCTAGACCCTCTCTTAATAAGTTTATACCTACTAAAACATCATATTTTCCTGTTCTTAAATCCTTTAAAATTTCTAATCTTTCTAATGCCTTAATTTCAGAATGAAGATATGCAACCTTTAAGCCCAAATTCTTTAAATATTGAGTTAAATCTTCACTCATTTTTATTGTTAAAGTTGTTATTAAGACTCTTTCATTCAATTCAGTTCTTTTTAATATTTCTGAATAAATATCATCTACTTGACCTAAAGATGGTCTAATTTCAATTAATGGATCTAATAAACCTGTAGGTCTTATAATTTGTTCAACAATAGGATATTTTTTTTCAAAATCACCTGGAGTTGCAGATACAAATAATACTTTATCAATTTTAGAATCAAACTCATCAAATTTTAAAGGTCTATTATCTAAAGCTGATGGTAATCTAAATCCATAATTTACAAGATTTTCCTTTCTAGATCTATCACCATTATACATTCCTCCTACCTGAGGAATAGTAACATGAGATTCATCGATTATAAGTAAAAAATCTTTGTCAAAAAAATCAATTAAAGTAGCTGGTGTTTCACCCTCTGCTCTTAATGATAAATGTCTTGAATAGTTTTCAACACCTGGACATGAACCTGTTTGTTCTAGCATTTCGATATCATATTTTGTTCTTTGAGTAATACGTTCCTGTTCTAAAGGCTTTCCTTCTTTAGCAAATTTTTCAGCTTGAAGCTTTAATTCCGCTTTTATTCTTCTAATAGCTTCTTCTAATTTTTCTTTATTTGTTACAAAGTGAGTAGCTGCAAAAATATTTGCAAAAGCTAAATCATCAATTGCTTTTCCTGTTGTAACATCAAAAGATTTAATTTTTTCAATCTCATTATCGAAAAATTCAACTCTTATACCTTTAGCATGCTCTGAAGGTGGTATTATTTCTAAGACATCACCTTTAACTCTAAAAGAGCCTCTTTTAAAATCAATATCATTTCTCTCAAATTGCATTTCAACTAATCGTTTATATAATGCTTTTCTATCGTATTCTTCACCAACTCTTATATTAAGCATTGTATCCTTATAATCATCAGGATCGCCAATACCATAAATACAAGATACAGAAGCTACAACAATTACATCATCATAATCTATTAAAGATGCTGTAGCACTATGACGAAGCTCATCTATTTCTTCATTAATAGATGCATCCTTTTCAATATATGTATCGCTTGATACAACATATGCTTCTGGCTGATAATAATCATAATATGAAATAAAATATTCAACATGATTATTTGGAAATAATGCTTTAAGCTCATTATATAATTGTCCTGCTAAAGTTTTATTATGGGCAAGCACTAAGGTAGGTCTTTTTAATTCTTTTATAACATTAGCCATTGTAAAAGTCTTACCAGTTCCAGTTGCACCTAAAAGAGTTTGTCTTTTAATTCCTGAATTAAAGTTATTGACAATCTGTTTTATAGCTTCTGGCTGATCACCTGTTGGACTATATTTAGAAACTAATTCAAAATCCATAAAAATTCCTCCTTATAAGAAACTAAAAAGGTACATATGTACCTCTTAGTGATTAAATTCATCATATTGACAATATTCATCATTTAAAATACTTTCACAAATATTTTCTAAATGGTCACCCATTCTTTCAATATTTGATAATATTTCAACATAATGCTCTGTATTATTAAATGAGCAAACACCACTATTAACTCTATGAACGTGACGTTCATGGAATACATCTTCCATTTTATCAATTTCATCTTCAAAATCAGATGCAATCTTAGCATATTCTTTAGAATCTTCAGCGATAGCCTTTGCAGTATTTTCAACCATTTGTAATAAAACATCAAACATTTGAGATAAATCTTGAATTCCATCTTCTGAAAGATATAAGCCTTTTTCAAATCTATCATTAAAGAATTCTATAATATTTGTACAATGATCTCCAACACGCTCAATATCTTTTATATCATCTAAATAATCAGATAATGTTTTAGATGTTTTAGTATCAAAATCAGAAAGTGTTAATTTAATTAAATAATCATGAATTCTTTTATCTAACGAATTAATTGTTCTTTCTAGCTCTGCGCCTCTATTTTCTAGCTTATCATTTTTTTCAAACGCATAATCACGAGCTATATGACAATATTCATTCATGCAATTTGCCATATATGCAATTGCTTTTTTAGCAAATTCCATTGCTAAAGATGGTGATTTTTTAATTAATGAATAATCTAATAATTGTTCTTCAATTGTGCCTTCTTCATCATTACTACCATAAGCTTTATTACAAATCATAGTTAATGGTTTAATTAAGAAGAATACAATTACAAATGAATTTACTATATTAAATGATAAGTGAGCTAAGGCTATAATCATTGGGTTATTATCCCAGCCTAATGCTGTATTTAATAAATTAACTAATGGATAATATGCCCATCTATAGCATATACCAAAGCAAACAACACCAAAGAATTTAATTAATATATTAGCCAAAGCAACCTTCTTAGCTGATTTAGATGAGCCTAAAGAAGCTAATAAAGCTGTAACTGTTGTACCAATATTAGCACCAAGCATTAATGCTAAAGAACCAAATAAGCTAATAGAACCAACAGTATACATACTTTGTACGATACCAATTGTTGCTGATGATGACTGAACAACAATTGTAAATAAAGTACCAACAATAATACCTAGGAATGGTACATTTGCTAATTCAGCAAATATATTATTAATACCTCTTGCAATATCTTCATCTTCTAAGAAATGAGCAAAGCTCATATCAATAAAGGCAAGTCCTAAAAATATTAAGCCAAATCCTAATATAACAGATCCCATTTGATTAAATCTTTTCTTTTTAAAGAAAAAGACCATTGTTGCACCAACAAATACTAAAGCAACAGATACAACAGGCATAATCTTAAGCTGTGAAAATGCAGCTAAAATAATTGTTAAAACTGTACCACCAATATTAGCACCTAATAAAACACCAATTGCTTGACCAAAGCTCATTAAGCCTGCACCAACAAGCGAAACAGCTAAGGCTGATGTCCCAGATGCTGATTGAGTTAGCATTGTTGTAACAAAACCAACAAGCATACCTTTAAATGGTGTATTAGTACTCTTTTCAACAATGACTTTCATCTTATCACCAGCCATTGCTTTAAGTGATGAACCCATCATATTGATACCAAATAAAAATATACCTAATCCGCATAATATGTATAAAACTGCAAGTGCGTTACTACCTGCACCTTCGCCAAATTTTAGCGAAACACCTAAAATAGTTTCAATCATCTTTTTTAACACCTTAATATAATAATTTCCATCTTTTATTTTACAATGAATAATAATATTATTCAAGAAGAGAAAAAAGAAGCACTTTATTTTAGTGCTTCTTTTGCTAGTGTATCAGCTAAATCATTATATTTATTATTAGTATGACTTTTAATTTTTATAAAATTAACATTTATCTTCTTTTTAGCTTCATTTGCATAATTAACATATTCTATTGCGATAGGAGATTTAGCTTGCCATTCACCCTTATACCATTTTTCTATTCCTAAATAATCATAATAAATATTTAATTCTTTTATTCCATGATTAATAGCATAATTAATAATATAGCCTGCTCCTTTAATCTCTCCTGCAACATTTCTAAAAGATGAGTATTCATCCTTTAAATATTTTTTCTTAAATTTATAAATATTTCCATCTATAAATAAGCATCCACCAAAAGAATAATTTTCTGTTTCTTTATCATATGATCCATCAATATATGCAGTTGGAATTTTATAATCAATTTCTAATTCCTTACCTTCTAAAAAAGCTTCCGCTTCTTCTTTGGTTTTGAAAGATTTATATTTGGGTGCTTTTAAGCCTTTTAATGCTTCTTTAGCTTCAACCCAATTCTCATATATTAATTTATTATTTTCGTCCTTTAATGCGTAATATTTCATAAATTCCTACAAATTATTAATTATTTGAAGACAAATGTTTGCTGAATTATTAGACATTTCTTCTTCAAAAGTATTGTAATCATCCTGTTGATTATCATCACCAATACAATCAGAAACATATCTTAAAATTATAAATTCAACTCCAGCTCTAATACAAGCTTGAGCAACACCAGCGCCTTCCATTTCGCACGCAAAAACCTCACCTGGATTTGCTTTTTTTAACTGATCAATGCTTAAAACAAATTGGTCTCCAGTAAAAACAGGAACATACTTATAATTAACACCTAATCTACTTAAAACAGATTTTATCATAACTGTTGATTCAATTGAAGGAACAAAGGTTTTTGGCATTCCAGGAACTTGTCCATATTCATAACCAAATGCTGAAGCATCAAAGTCATGATATCTAACCTCTTTAGCAATTACAACATCACGCTTTTTCAATCCTAATCCACCACAAATACCAGTATTAATGATTAAATTACATTCAAATTCAGCAATCATTAAAGATGTTGCTATAGCTGAATTTACCTTTCCTACACCAGATTGACATAAGACAATATCATGATCATTTATTTTACCAATAAAAAAGACAAAGCCCGCAATTTTAACATCTTGAATATGATCAATATTTTCCTTTAATAATTCCATTTCATGCTGCATAGCAGCAATAATACCAATTTTTATCATAAAACTAAATCCTTTTTGCAAGCGTTGCAGCGATTCTTCCACTTTTTGATAATCCGCCTATTTCAGAAAGCTTGCATCTACCCTTTCCTCTAATACTTATTTCATCTTGAAGCTTAACAGCTTCACTTGGATTTAAAATTAAAACATGATTTATATATACTAAACCATTAACAATAAATTCATGAGTTTCATTTCTAGATAAATTATATGCAGCAGCTATAATTACATCTAATCTTAATGAAGATAAGAATTCTACCTTTTGGCTATATTTAACTACATTCTCTACTATTTTTGTTTCAATTTCAAGCTCAACTGGAGCTTTACCAACAAATTTTAGATTATCTTTAATATAGTCTTTAATCTCTTCTGCACAAGCAAAAAATGCGCCATCATCATTTAATACAATATCGCCTATGAATTCTCTTTTTATTCCTAAACCCATCAATGATCCTAAAATAGATCTATGATTTAATTCATAGAATTTTTTATTGTATTTTATTTTATAAACAACAATTTTAAAATCACTTTTTATAATATCATATGGTGTAATAATAGCTCTTAATGTATCAGCATTTAAAAAGCCACCATCATAAAAAACATTAATATCTTTAATATTTTTAGTTAATTGCTTTAAAATACCTAATTTAGCTTCATCTAAAAAATTTAATAAAGTAACACCACCACTGTATGATTTAGTAATTAGTGAATCTATTCTTTTTCTAAATAATTCTAATTCTTCCATAGAATTCTTCCTAATCTAACATGTGTTGTTCCAGCTTTAATTGCTTCTTTATAATCATCAGACATACCCATTGATAAATAAGGAATAGAAATATTAAATTTCTTTTCTACTCTTTCTTTTAAATAAGCTAATGCCTTAAATTGCTTTAAGCAATCATCCTTTGAATCATTTTTTATAGCCATCATCATAAAACCAACAAGATTAATCTTTTTGAATTTTAATATTTCTTCAACAAATGAATCAATCTCTTTATAATTAACACCATTTTTATTTTCTTCTAAATTTATTGATACCTCAATAAAGCAATCTAAAGGTGCTTGTCTTTTAGCTTCAATTATTTTAGCTAGTTCTAAAGAATCTAATGATTCTAAAACATCGATTTTATCGATGATATCTTTAGCTTTATTTCGTTGTAAATGACCAATAAAATGCCATCTAATATCCTTATTATCCTTTAATGCATCATATTTTCTTAAAAAAGCATCAACTCTATTTTCACCAAAATTATTGATGCCATTATCCAATAATTTAAGCATTTGATCAGCTTCAACATATTTTGTTGCAGCAACAATTATAACGTTAGATGGAATTGTATTTATAAAATCTTTTATATCTTCTCTTAATATCATTTTAAAGAACCTCTAAACAAAAATATTATATCACATAATGATAAAAGTAGCCATTACTTTATGGCTACTTCCTTATTATAAGAAATTAAAGACATTACAATTAATAATGCTATATAAATTATATATGAATAAAAATATACTGACTTAGCTGCATCACTATATGAGGTTAACACTAAAATAAATGGAACAAATAAGCTTAGTGAAATAACAATACATAAAACAAGCTTTAATATTTTATTTTTAGTTATAAAATAAGCTACTCCATATAAAAGAGGAATTATTAAATAAAAGACGCTCCACCAATTATCTTTAATTATAGTTAATGCTGAAACAGTAACATTTTCATCACCATATATTATATATAAAGGATAAGCTATAAAAAATATTACACCTAAAAAAATTAAAGCAATAGCTAATGTGTTTAAAAAAGTTAAAAATTCTGGTGCTTTTATTTCTTTTTTATTTGAATCCATTAATTCTAATAATGCTTCATTTTTATTAATAGAAATAATTAATGGAATACCTACTAAATATAAAACACATGCTTCTCCTAGGCCAACTGTAATCATTGATAGCCAAACAGGAGAAATATTTAATGAATAATATAATTCAATTGAAACAATAATTGCGTTAGATATAACAGGCATTAATGCTGATAAATAAAGATTTTTAATTTTTATCATTGGAATGACTGCTAAAGCTGTTGCTAAAGTACCAAAGACCATATCCCACCAACCTAAAGGTGATGTTGTATTAGATATAAAGCAGCCAATTATTAATGCAATTGAAAATTTAGGATTTATGAAAACTAATAAAACTAAGACTTCAGATATTCTAAATTGAACTGATCCAAAGCTAATTGGTGATAAAGCCCAAGTTAATGCCACATATAAAGCAGCTATAATAGCTGATTCAGCTAAAAATTTTATATTGATTTTATACATCTTTTTCACACTCTTTTTATATAATAATCATTATGAAATAATTTTATCACTTTTTAAGCAAAATAAAAGGCCTAGGGGAGGCCTTTTACAAAAAATTGGGAGAGTTATAGTTTGCTTATGAAAAAAAATTATGTAATCATAATAGGGAGTTTATGATTACTTTTTTCTTGTCTTTTTAAGACACCTATATTATATAGATGAATTATCTTATAAATATTAATATTTTGTGGGAAAATATGTAATTTATTTTCCTATAAAAGTGAACAAGAGGCAGTTGCCTGCCTCTTGTTCTAATTGGGAGAGTTATAGTTTGCTTATGAAAAAAGTTATCTATCTTTGTTAGGGAGATTATGATAGATACTGTCTTTATAAGACACATACATTATAGCGACCAATTTTAGTATAATTTTATTATAATTATGTGAAATTATGTGATTTATAACACTGCTAATAAATAGATATAATTGTTTTTAAATGCCTTGTATGATATAATTGTTTTATCGTTTAGGGGAGGTGTTACCTTGTCACTTAAAAAAATGAAACCCTTAGATTATGTATTAATTTTAATTAAAGGTATGTTATTAGGTATAACCTCAGTTGGTATACCAGGATTATCTGCTTCTACATTATCTATTGTATTAGGAATTTATTTTTTGATGATTAATTCAATCGCTGATATATTCAAAGATTTTAAGAAAAATATAAAATTTGTTGCACCACTTCTAATAGGCTTTTTACTAGGTGTAGGTCTTGCAGCATATACAATTGTTATTCTATTTGAACATTTTCCATTAATTACAACATTTGCTATTATTGGATTTATCATTTCTAGCCTTCCTTCAATGATTATGAAATTAAAGGTTTATTTTAGGCAACCATCTTGTATTTTAACATTTATTGTTATTTTAGCTATTTTAACAGCTTATAATGTTATAAGACCTCAAAATACTGGAATGGTATTCCCAGAAAAGGTAACCTTCGTATATTTGTTTGGTATGGCAGTAATTGGAATGTTTGCTGCAGCAACATTCATTATTCCAGGAATTGATTTTGCTATTATTATGCTATCTATTGGTATATATTATCCATTTATGAATATGATTAAAAGCTTCATTGATTTTAATAGTCCAAATTATTTAGATACAGCAGCAAACAATGGTATGATTCTTACAGCTTTCTTAATTGGATTATTAGTTGGCTTAGCATTATTTTCTAAGCTTATAAAATTTATTAGTAAAAAATATACAGCTCAAACGCAATTCGCTTCTTTGGCTTTTGTTGTAGCTGCACCAACTGTTTTAGTTAGGACATGTATTATTGAGCCAGGTGTTGTAGTTGATCCAATTCAATTAACATTCTTAATTATTATTGCAATAACTACATCCTTATTGTTCTTTTCAATTAGAACAATTACATATAATAAAAATAGAGCGATTATTATACAAGCTGATATATTATTTGCAGAAACATCTCAAGAATTTGTAACAACCATAAAATTAAATCAAAAAAGAATCAAAAAAGATGACTAATTGCTAGTCATCTTTTTTTAACTTAACCGAACATCTAATACCATCATTATTATAAATCCAAAAGAAAATGATAATATTGCCAAATTAGAATGCTTTTCTCCATGGCTTGAAGGAATTAATTCTTCAAAGCATACATACATCATTGCTCCAGCAGCAAAGCTTAAAACATAAGGTAAAACCACCTCAACAACACCAACAAATAATAATGTTAATGCTGCAGCAATTGGTTCAACTATTCCAGATAAGCTTCCAACTAAGAAGGCCTTTGGCTTTGAATAGCCTTCAGCACATAGTGGCATTGATATAATTGCGCCTTCTGGAAAATTTTGAATTGCTATACCAATTGATAAAGCCAATGCTCCAGAAACGCTTATAACCGCATTACCATAAAAAGCTCCCGCAAGAACAACTCCTACTGCTAATCCTTCAGGAATATTATGTAGTGTTACTGCTGTAACAAGCATTGTTGTTTTCTTCAATTTAGATTTTGGTCCTTCAGGTTTATCATCAGATGCATGTAGATGTGGTATCACATAATCTAATAATAATAAAAACAATATACCACCAATAAAGCCTATGGCTGCAGGAACCCAAACAAATTTTTCGCTAAATCCTGTTGTCATATCTATTGAAGGAATAATTAGTGACCAAATAGATGCTGCAACCATTACTCCTGCAGCAAAAGCCGCTAAAATCTGTTCTATTCTTGAACCAAGGTTCTTTTTCATGAAAAAAACCATAGATGCCCCTAAAGTTGTTCCTAAAAAAGGAATTAAAATACCTAATGTTAATTGCATAATGCCACCTCCTAAAAAAACAATAAGCCCAAAAACTATGGGGGTAAATTTGTTTTTGGGCTTCATTTTCTCTTTTAAAGTATATACTAAGAGAAACTTAAATTTGTATGAAAAAATTTAACAATTAATCATAACTACTAATAGGGAGGGAATTAGTTATGACTAACTATTGATATTTTACCATAAATTAATAGTTTGTCAACACTAACTATTTAATTTATTTAAAAAATCTTGATATAAAGATTCATCCATCTCTGATGCATCACCATTTGCAATAATTGATGCAACCAAAGCTCCTCCTTTACTCTTTACATCTTCTTCCCAATTTCTCATCCATTCGCCATCGCCCCATCCATAAGAGCCAAACAAGCCAATTTTCTTATCACTATAATTAGCAATAAATTCATCATAGAAGGGCTTGAATTCATCATCTTCTAATTCTTCTGCGCCCATAGCTGGACAACCTAAAATTACCTCATCATAAGTAGAAACATCATCTACACTAATGTTTGATACATTGATTGCATCACATCCTAAATCAGAAGCAATTCTTTCTGCCATAGATTCAGTATTACCTGTACTTGACCAATAAATAACTATTCTTTTCATTTTTTTCGTTTCCTTTCTTTATATCATTGTTTCCAATGATTTTCCTTGTTTTACAAGATTTGCAACAATATTTATACATTTAGTATATTTATTGAAAAGCTTTATTTTTTCTTCCTTTTTAGAATAAACTTTCCAATACCCAACATATTCAGCTTTCTTTTTTCCATCACAAAAATCAATAATATCATTCAAATCATAACCTAAGAATACTCCTATTTCATGAGGGAAATTATTATCATTAACTTTTCTTTTTAAAAAATTAATGTGATCTTCTAAATTATGATTATCAGGATATCCTTTACTTTTTAAATAATTATAATTATTAATATCAAATAAAGTATTTTTTAATTTATCAATTTTATAGACTAAAAGTAAGATATTATCCTTTCCTTTATAAATAATATTAAAGGCTAATCTATTTTTAAAGTCTTCATTTAATTTATTGATATCTTCTTCTAAATTAGGAAAATCCTTATAATAACAATTTATTAAATTTGATGATTTAATGCCAAACAATGCTGGAGAGCAATGTAGAGCTAAAGCCTGTTCAAGTCTTGAACCCATATTGTCACCTTCTTTAGTTAGTTGTAACTAACCGCATATATTATATAACTATAAAAAGTTAGTGTCAACTAATTTTTAAAAATTAAAAAAGCTTAGATGGATTTCATCTCCAACTAAGCCAATTAATTAATTTATTATTAAGCATTTAAAGTAACTTTTTGTCCATAGAAAGATACAATAATTGAATCAGGACCAACTGTCGCACCGATAATAGGACCAATGTTAGTAATAACAACTTCTTTTACATCAACTAAATCTTTAATTCTAGCTTTAACATATTCAGCTGAATCAAGATCATCTGCATGTTCAACGAATACAATTTGATCTTTAGAATTTTCAATTCTTTCTTTTACAGCATTAACTATAAATTCTAATGAATCCTTTCTTCCTTTTACAGTAGTCATCGCAAAATTATTTCCTATTGCATCTGCAACTATAATAGGCTTTACATTAAATAAATTTCCAAAGAATGCTTTAGTTGCCTTGATACGTCCTGCTTTTTTTAACCACTCTAATGAATTTACAGTACAATATGTATTAAAATTAAGCTTTTCATTATTTAAAATTTCATAAGCTTCATCTACTGTTTTTCCTTCTTGAGCTAATATTGCAGCTTTTATAGCAATTAAGCCTTCTGCACCAGTAGATCTTAATGTATCAAAACATATAATCTTTCTTTCAGGATAATCATCTAACAATTCTTCACTTTGTAATTTTACAAAATTACATGAACTAGTTAATTTAGATGAGCAAGCAACATATAGAATATCATATCCTAATTCTAAGTACTTAGTAAGCTTTTTAACAATTTCTGTTGCTTGAACCTGAGATGTTTTAAAAACAACTCCATTACGCATTGAATCATAGAATTCCTTTGCAGATATTCCTTTAAAATCAATATCAGCATCATAATTCATAATTCCATCGTTAAATGCCATCATCATATAATCAATGTCGTATTTTTCTCTTAATTCCTCATATAAATCTGATGTTGTATCTGTGATTACTTTAAACTTATTCATTTTTTCTCCCCCTAGTTATTAAAAATTTTACTCTTTAAATCTTCTCTTTCAATTTTACTATATTCATCATATTTTATCAAATCTAATACATTAGCATTAATCAATAACTCGTCTTGATTTTCATCATTTAATAAATTTTCTGTATTTTCCAATTTTATTGGCATAATTAATTTTTTCATATCAATTAATAAATCTAATTGCTTATCATTATTCTCATCAACAAACAATAAATAATTTGCATCATCATTTTCATCTATATTTTTTATTGTTTGTTCTAAATTATCATAATCAATAAAATCTATTTTTAAATATTTTAAAATTGGCTTATAAATTATTTTATTAAAATCACTATTATCTAATATAACCTTAATAGGCTTTGATATAGCAGCAAACGTTAATAATTTTTCTAATTCATTTTTAGCATTAGAAACTATAAATGCACCTTTTAAACTATCAATTTTATTAAAGCCATTTATATTTGTTTTAATTTTTGCAGCTACCATATATTGAATAATAAATTTTCTAATAAAAAAATATCTTTGTCTAAAAGCCGTTTTATTTCTTAAATTTTCTTTAAAGCACTTACAAAAAAGATAAGGTTTTAAATATGGATATTTTGCTTTAGCAATTGTAAATCTAGACATAATAAAAATCTTCCTTTGATAATGATTATATCATAAAAATATTATATTTTTAATATATAAATAACAATTATTTTTTAAAAGAAAACAAACTCTTTTTTTCATAATTTTCTGTTTTATAGCTTATAATATTATATCCTGTAGATGATAATACTTTTTTAATATCTTCTTCATCAATATTTTCTTGCGATAAAATAACTGTTTCTTTTTTAATGTGGGATGATTTTACTTTTTTTACATTAAAATTTTTTCTAATATAATCATTGACATGAGCTTCGCACATACCGCATTTCATTCCATCTATTCCTAAAGTTATCTTATACATAATTACACCTACTTCTCATTTTCAATAATATATTTAAGCATTTCATATGCTGCAATACGTTTAGCACTTTTTTTAGAGCTATCATCTGCAGAAAAACTTTCTTTGATTCCATCAACAATTAATCGGCATCTCCAAACATCTTCTCCATTAACTGTTCCCTTTAGATTAATTTTATATAATGGTTCATTTATAAATCCTTTAACGAATAAATTTTGAAGCTGATCAACAGCATTTTCAACACTAGGAACTCCAATTATATCCTTAATTCTTAATATTAAATTATTATCAACTATATGATTATAAGCTTCTTTATAAGCTTCCATTATAGAAATTAATTTATTTTTTGATTTATATTCAAATGTTTTTTCAATCTGTTTAATTTTTAATTCAACATTATATTCTAAATTTAGACTTATACTATATTTTGTTGCTTCTTTATTTTTATTTTTTGACCAAGAATTAACTAAATTATAGTAATTTAATTCCGGATTAATATTTGTTAAAATTTCTTCATCTAAATTTAACAAATTAGAAAAATCAAAATCATCATCAGAATCTAAAACAATTCCACCTATTATAACTAAAAATAATTTTACTGAAGCATCATTTATTAATTCATTAATACCAAGGCTGTTAATTTTTTTTAAGTAAAAATCATCATTAGTAAGAGAATTAATTAATTCTAATATAATATTATCATCATAGTATGATAAATCATTATTATATAAACAAAACTCTTTTAATATATATTTTTTAATATAAGCTTCAATATAAGCTTTACCATTTATATATAACAATTCGTTTATATTTAAAGCTTCTTTAATTATATTTTCATTTTTAAACTTATAATTTAAAACCTTCTCTAACTCTTCAATCATATAATCCCCCAAAACGATATCATTTTAAAAAAAAGCCTTTAATACAAGGCTGGTTTTATATTTTGGTGTACCCAACGGGGGTCAAACCCGTGACTTCGGCGTCGGAGGCCAACATTTTATCACTAAACTATGGGCACATTTGCATAATAAAAGAATAATACTTTTTTCATTTTTTTTCAAGTAATTAAAAACTTTAATATAAAAATAAAAGTCTCAGATTACTCCGAG
>JAFXUP010000078.1 GCA_017524905.1 Acholeplasmatales bacterium
AGACTACATATTTACCATCAAAAGCATTTATTACTTTTAATTGTTCATTGGTTAACTGTAACAAATGTGTCCCTCCTCTATAATATCTTTAATGTATTTAATTAGTACATCAACTGTAATATTACCTTCACCATTTATTAATTCATCTTTTTTAGATAGATTCTTTAATAATAAATATGGTGTAACTTTAGTGTTTTTATAAATATTTAATTTATCTGGATTTACAAATAAATAATCTTTAATGATGTTTGTAATTTCTGGATAAATATGATTTTTAAATTTATATTCAACTGTATTTTGAATATCTACTAATAAATCTGTATTCATTAAAATGGTAATCTCCTCTCTTCATAATCTTCTTTTATTTTTTCTTTTAATTTTAAATACGTTTCATCATCTAAGGGCGGCAAGCCATTTTCCCTTAAATAAATATTTACAGCTTTTCTATTTTTCTTTTCTTCAAATTTTGATAATGATTTATATAAAACATCTACCATAGCTGTTGTAAATTGATATGGATTACATCCTGCAATCATATATTTTGTGAGTAGATATGATGGTAGTGAATGGCTCATTACATCTTCCTTTTTATTCCAGGAGGTTTCTTTCCTACCAGTAGCATCAACACTCCATTTTTGGGTGCCAGTAAAATTAGCCCATTTAGAATCTGTATTAACTAAATATTGATGGTCCATATCATAATTATTATCTTCTTTAATATCTAAAATTCCTAAGAGGACTGATTTAATAAAAGCTTCAACAGCTGGCATACCAATATTATTAATACCTTTTAATTTACCATCATATGCAGCAATTAATTCAGTAACAAATTGGTCTGCCTTTTCATGTCTAAATCTAAGTTCACATCTAAGCCAATAATCTTTATCAACATCATGCCTTTTAGCTTTTTGTTCTAACAATTTATCATAAAAGACTAATTGGCATGGTGAATCACGACCTCCCATTTCTATTGATTCTCCTTCTTCAGGACATCCATGCTTTTTATAATATTTCTTTTTAAATGATGAAATAAATTGTTTCTTTTTTAATTTAGATTCAAGATATTCCATATCTAAAATTTCTTTTTTATAAATATCAATTGCTGTATCTATTCTTGAAAATGTAGCATTTTGTCCATATTTTAATTCTCTTAATAATTCAACAAAATTTTTATTAGGATTCCTTGTTTCAAAATCTCTACAGCCTTGACCTTTTAAATGGATTGAACAAGTAGGTATACCTCTTGCGTTTTTAGGTCCTAGCATTCCTACTTCCATTGAATCACCTAATTCAAACATATATTTATATCTTTCTTTATGATGATCACGTTCTCCAATTTCATCCTCATTTACACCAAGTAGATTAGCGATTTCTATTTTTTTATCATTTACTATTTCTTCTTCAAATTCTTGATCAGTTACTTCTAGCTCAATACTGGCTCTCAAGTAGTCCGGCTTTATTTCAATATCCTTTTCTTCTTTTACCTCCATTGTTATGCTCCTTATGAAATTATAATTGTTAAGTGTGTTATATCCCGGCTATTAGGTATTGCCGGGATAATACAAGGCAGTAATGCTATTAAAGCACTACGCCAGGTGTCGCTTCGCTATGACTCTGGCTATAACGTGCTTTAAATCTAGCGTAGGGATTGCCTTTGGATTTATACCAAATTGGGTTTATATTTAAACTCATGAATACCTTTAGTCTCGGTTGAAAATTCAGCACTTAAATCCATATATTCTTCCATTATTAATACTTCATGTTCATTTAAGAATGCTGTTAATACTAACAATTTATCTATAAAGCATTTAACCATATGGAATTCATTATTGAATTTATTCTTTCCAGTATAAAGTCTTGTTTCAACATCTTTTAAATGAATATATGGTTTATTATCTTTTGATTTAATCCAATTATTCATTAATCCTACTGCTTGAAATGCTGAATAATCAACTTTAGTATAGGTTGGAAGTTTTGATTCAATAATCGTATCATCTGTTTTAGGTTTAGCTTTTAATATAATAAATGACTTAACATTTAAATCATAA
>JAFXUP010000013.1 GCA_017524905.1 Acholeplasmatales bacterium
TTATTCCACGTTGATTCTGAAATTGAAGCACAAGTTAAAGCTTATGCTGAAGAAAAATTAATTAAAGCTATTAGAGTTGAAGATAAGCTTGAGCGTTATGCTGCAATTGATGCAGTTAATGCTGAAACAATCGCTCATTTCGATGAAAAGGTATTTATTACTGAAGTAGGCGGAATTAAGGTTATTGATACAGAAGCTAAAGAAAATTATTTAAAGCATGTTCAATATACTTTAGATGAAATTTTACATGGTGAAGTAAGAAGAATGATTGCTGTAGATAAGATTAGACCAGATGGAAGAGCTGTTGATGAAATCAGACCTTTATCATCTAGAATCGATGTTTTACCTAGAGTACATGGTTCTGCATTATTTACACGTGGTCAAACTCAAAGTTTAGGTACTGTAACATTAGGTTCATTATCTTTAGATAGCCAAATCATTGATGGTTTAGGAGAAGAAGATAATAAGAGATTTATGTTACACTACAATTTCCCTCAATTCTCTGTAGGTGAAACTGGTCGTTATGGTAGCCCTGGAAGAAGAGAAATTGGTCATGGTGCTTTAGGTGAAAGAGCATTATCTTATGTTATTCCATCTGAAGATGAATTCCCATATACAATCAGAGTTGTATCTGAAATTTTAGAATCAAATGGTTCTTCATCTCAAGCTACAATTTGTTCTGGTACATTAGCATTAATGGCTGCAGGTGTTCCTATTAAGGCTCCAGTTGCTGGTATTGCAATGGGTTTAATTATGACTGATGATGATCATTATACAATCTTAACTGATATCCAAGGTATGGAAGACCATTTAGGAGATATGGATTTCAAGGTTGCTGGTACAAAAGATGGTATTACAGCACTTCAAATGGATATTAAGGTAAGAGGTATTACATATCAAATCTTAAAGGAAGCTTTATATCAAGCTAAGAAGGGTAGATTAGAAATTCTAGATCATATGGCTCAAACAATTGCTGAACCTAGAAAAGAATTATCTAAGTATGCTCCAAAGGTTGTTACTTGCATGATCAACCCTGATAAGATTAAAGATGTTATCGGTGCTGGCGGAAAGACAATCAATGCTACAATTGAAAAGTTCGATAATGTTAAGATTGATTTAGAACAAGATGGTAGATTATACGTAATGCATTCTGATATGGCTACAGCAAAGGCATGTTTAGAATACATCCAAAATTCTGTTAGGGAAGCTGAAGTAGGTCAAATCTATACAGGTAAAGTAACAAGAATTGAAAAATATGGTGTATTCGTTGAATTATGGCCTGGCTGCGAAGGCTTATGTCATATTTCTAAGCTTGCTAGCGAAAGAGTTGAAAAGCCTGAAGACGTTGTATCATTAAATGATGAAATCTTAGTTAAGTGTATCAATGTTAGCGAAAAGGGTATCGATTTATCTAGAAAAGATGCTTTATTAAAGGCTACAAAGAAATTAGATAAAAAAGCTGAATAAAAAATGAAAAACAATAGATAATTTCTATTGTTTTTTTTATTACTTATGTTTATAATAAAAATAGAAAAGGAGAAGTTTGATATGAAAAATAGAAGTGTTTTGGCAGTTGTGTTATTATCAATTATCACTTGCGGAATTTATGAGATATATTGGTATTATGTAATGACTGAAGATATTAACAGAGCTGATTCAACAAAACCAAGTGTTACAAATGCGATTGTTGCTGTATTATTAGGTATCATCACTTGTGGAATCTATTTAATTTATTGGCAATATAGATTCTATGAAAAGTCTGATGCAGTAACTAAGAAGAGTAACGTTATCGTATATTTCATCTTAGCATTCTTTGGTTTTAGTATCATATCTAATGCGTTATTACAAAGCGATATCAACCAAATTTCACAATAATTTAAGAGGGATATTAAATCCCTTTTATTTTCTTATAAATATATGAAAATTATAAAAGAACCATTTAAATTCTTAATTCAATATCGTTTTCCTTTTTTAGCTTTTATGATTTATATTGTATCTGTAAATACAATTTTACATGAAGGCTGTCCTTTTGAAATTGTTTTTGGTATTCCATGCCCTGCGTGTGGATTAACTAGATCAATGATTAGTGCTTTAAAATTTGATTTTTTAAGTGCTTTTCATTATCATCCTTTATTTTTATTAGTAATACCTACTATGATTGTTATTATTTATAAGGATTATAAATATGTTAATAAAATATATAATTCAAATATATTTTGGATAGTATTAATTTCTTCATTTATATTAACATATGTATTAAGAATGATATTTTTATATCCAAATGATGTTTTAAAAATAAATGAAAACTCATTATTACAAATAATAATTAGATTTATTAAGAGCTTATTTAAGTAAAAATAAGCTTTTTTCTTTACTTTATTTTTTAAATTTATTATAATATCTTAGGTAGTTGGGTAACTGAGCATTTTTAAATGTTAGGAAAGTCCATGCTAGCACAATCTGAGATGATTGTAGTGTTTGTGCAAGTTTAATAAATAAGGCTTGGTATTAGTGATAATAACGGCGAGTGATGACCTAAGGGCAACTATGGTCTAGCTCCTAAGGTGCCACAGAAACGATGCTTTTGGAAACGAAAGAATGAAACGTTGGTAAACCCCGCAAGCTAGAAATCCAAATTTTGGTAGGAGAGTTTTTTCCGGCAAAATGAAGCTAGGAAAAAGACGATTATTCGTAGATAAATAGTTACCACCTAGCAATAGGTACAGAACATGGCTTACATACTACTAATCTATTATTTAAATGGCTTTTAAGAGCCATTTTAAATTTTAAGGAGATTAAGATGAATATTACATTTGATAATGTCTCATTTAAATATATTGAAAAGCCTATTTTAGATAAGGCATCTTTTTCTATAACAGATACTGATAAGGTTGGAGTTGTTGGTGTTAATGGAACAGGAAAAACAACCTTATTAAAGCTTATTTTAGGCCTAGAAAAGCCTAAATCAGGTGATATTATTATATCAGGTGGAATGCGTATTAATTATTTAGAACAAGATCCTAAATTTGATGAATCAAAATCATTAATAGATATTGTTATGGAAAAATCTACTAAAGAATTTCCTATTTTAGAATATGAAGCAAATTCAATTTTAACTAAATTAGGATTTGTTGATACATCTATAACAACAAAAGGTTTTTCAGGTGGTCAAAGAAAAAGATTAGCATTAGCTAAATCATTAGTTACACCAGCTGATATGATTATTTTAGATGAACCTACAAACCATTTAGATAATGATGTTATCTCTTGGCTTGAAAAATATTTAATTAAATCTAAAAAAGGCTTATTAATGGTAACCCATGACCGTTATTTTTTACAAAGAGTTTGTAATAAAATGATGGAATTAGATTTTGGTAAAATTTATTTATATGATGCTAATTATGATAATTTCTTAGATTTAAAGGCTAAAAGATTAGAAGATGAAGCTCATGAAAAACAAAAGCTAAAAACATTTTTAAAACAAGAACAAGATTGGATGAATAGAGGCGTTGAGGCAAGACGTACTAAATCTAAATCAAGAATTCAAAAATTTGAAGAATTATCAAAAATCAAATTTAACGAGTCTAAAACATTTGAACTATCAAGTGTTAATACTTATTTAGGAAAAAAGCTTATAGAGCTTAAAAATGGGTCTAAAGCTTATGGGGATAATCACTTATTTAATAATTTCTCATTTATTTTAAATAGATCTGATATTATTGGAATTGTTGGAGAAAATGGTTGTGGTAAAACAACTTTATTTAAAATATTAATGGGCCTTGAAAAACTAGATAGTGGTGAATTAATTTTAGGTGAAACATTAAATATAGGATATTTTAGTCAAAATATAGAATTAATTGATCCTGAAATAAGAGTAATTGATTATATAGAAGATGAAAAAGCTATAATTGATACATTAGATGGTACAATTACAGCTCAAGCATTACTTGAAAAATTCTTATTTTCAAGAGAGGTTCAATATACTAAAGTTAAAATGCTATCAGGTGGAGAAAAAAGAAGATTACAGCTTGTTAAAACTTTAATTAAAAATCCTAATATTTTACTTTTTGATGAGCCTACAAATGACTTAGATTTATATACATTAGAAATATTAGAAGATTATTTATTAAACTTTAATGGTCCTATTTTAGTTGTATCTCATGATAGATATTTCTTAGATAAAATTTGTAATAAATTATTTATATTTGAAAATGGAAAAATAAATGAATCTATTTTATCATTTTCTGAATATTTAGAAGAAAAGGAAAAGGAAATAAAAGCGCCTAAAGAAGAAGCTAAAAGCTATAAAAATGTAAATAAATTTCCACCAAAATTAAGAAATGAATTAAATAAATTAGAAGAAGAAATACCTAATTTAGAAGCTAAAGCAAAAGATTTATCTAATGAATTAAAACAATCTTCAACTGATTTCCATAAATTAATGGAATTACAGGATGAATTATCTAATTTAGAAAAAGAATTAGATGAAAAAACAAATAGATATTTTGAGCTTGTTGAAATTAAAGAATCATATGAAAAATAATAAAGGACATTGTTTTGTTTTCTTATTGAATAAAATAAAATAATGTGTTAATATAAAGATGTCGAAAGACAGGTAGAATTCAAGAGGAAATCGGAAAAGGAGAAGCTGGCGGCTTCTCCTTTTCTTTTCGCTTATTTTGGATTTAAATGATTTTTTAAAACATTTTAAATATATATTAATATTTTGAGAATATAATACTTTAAATTGAAAAATCTACATATTTTTGGTAAAATAACTAGAGATTGGAGTTGACTTAATATGGCAACAATTTTAGATATGAAAAAACGTCAAAAGTTCATAAGAAATTTCTGTATAATTGCCCATATTGATCATGGTAAATCTACTTTAGCAGATAGAATCTTAGAAATATGTGAATCTGTTGAGCAAAGAGAAATGCAAGAACAATTATTAGATTCTATGGAGCTAGAACGTGAACGTGGTATTACAATAAAATTAAACGCTGTTGCGTTAAAATATAAAGCTAATTCAGGTATCGAATATGAATTTCATTTAATAGATACCCCAGGTCATGTCGATTTTACTTATGAAGTATCTAGAAGCTTAGCAGCTTGTGATGGTGCAATCTTAGTAGTTGATGCAACTCAAGGTGTAGAAGCTCAAACTTTAGCTAATGTATATTTAGCTTTAGATAATAATTTAGAAATTTTACCATTAATTAATAAAATAGATCTTCCTTCAGCTGACCCTGATAAGGCAAAAGCTGAAATAGAAGATGTAATAGGTCTTCCTGCCCAAGATGCTGTCTTAGCATCAGCTAAAACAGGCGTTGGTGTAAGAGATATATTAGAACAAATTGTTGAATTTATACCTGCCCCTTCTGGAAATATTGAAGGAAAGACAAAGGCTTTAATATTTGATAGTGCCTTTGATGCTTATAGAGGTGTTGTAATCTTAGTATGTGTTAAAGAAGGTATTATTAGAGTTGGAGATACAATTCATTTAATGGCAACTGGTGCTGAATATTTAGTTGTAGAATTAGGGGTTAGAACTCCAAAAGAGGTTAAAAGAGATTATTTAATGGCTGGTGATGTTGGCTATATCACTGCATCTATTAAAGATATTAATATGGTAAGAGTTGGTGATACAGTTACTACTATAGAAAATATGGCAGAAGATGCATTACCAGGCTATAGAAAATTAAATCCAATGGTATTCTGTGGATTATATCCAATTGATTCTAAGCAATATGAAGATTTAAGAGATGGATTAGATAAATTAAAATTATCGGATGCATCATTAGTCTATGAGCCAGAAACATCTCAAGCCTTAGGATTTGGTTTTAGAACAGGTTTCTTAGGTTTATTACATATGGATATTATAAAAGAAAGAATATCTAGAGAATTTGGTATTGAATTAATCGCAACAGCTCCATCAGTTGAATATCATGTATATTTAACAGATGGAACAATGATAGCAATTGATAACCCTGCTGATTTACCTGATTTAACATCAGTATCAAGAATTGAAGAACCATTTGTTAAAGCAACAATTATGACACCTTCTGAATTTATAGGTTCAGTAATGGATTTATGTCAAAAGAAGCGTGGTACATTTATTGATATGCAATATTTAGAAGAAACAAGAGCTTTAATTCATTATTCTATTCCTTTATTAGAAATAGTTTATGATTTCTTTGATAAGCTAAAAAGCTATACAAAGGGCTATGCATCATTTGATTATGAAATAGGAGATTATGAAGCATCTAAGCTTGTTAAGATGGATATAATGCTTAATGGTGAGGTGGTAGATGCTCTATCAACTATTGTTCATAAGGATTTTGCATATGAGCGTGGTAGAATTTTAGTTGAAAAATTAAAAGAAATAATTCCAAGACATTTATTTGAAATTCCAGTTCAAGCTGTAATTAACCATAAGGTTATTGCAAGATCTGATATTAAAGCATTAAGAAAAGATGTTTTAGCTAAATGCTATGGTGGAGATATTTCAAGAAAGAAAAAATTGCTAGAAAAGCAAAAAGAAGGAAAGAAGAAGATGAAATCTATTGGTTCAGTAGATGTTCCTCAAGAGGCATTCTTAGCAATTTTATCAACTGATGAAAATTAATATTTAAAATTTATAAAAAAGATTTATAATAAAATAGATGAAGGAGAAAACTAAAATGAAAAAAGATAATTGTCCATATTGCCAACAAGGCGAATTTTTAGCTAAATTTGGTTATTTAGCATTTGAAACTGAAACAAGCGAGGTTATTGTATTTAAAGATCAATCTCATCCAGGTCGTGCAATTGTTGCTTATAAAAAAGATCATGTTGCTGAAATCCAAGATTTATCAGATGAAGAAAGAAATGCATTCATGAAGGATGTATCTGATGTTGCAAAAGCAATTCAAAAGGCTTATAACCCAGATAGAATCAATTATGGTGCTTATGGTGATACATTAGGTCATCTACATTTCCATATCGTTCCAAAATATAAAGACGGATTTGAATGGGGCGGAACATTCGTAATGAATACAGGAAATTTAGTTGATGAGGCTAAGTGCGAAGAAGTTGCACAACAAATTAAAAAATATTATAAAGCATAAATATAAAACGGCATTGCCGTTTTTATTTTAATAGGGGAAATTTATGGAAAGAATTGTTTTGAAAAGAAAATTTGTAAATTATTTTTTATTATATTTATTAGCATGCATCCTACTTGGAGCATTCATATCAACCTTAGTTTTAACTATATTAAAACAAATTGAAATGGTTATTGTACCTATAATTATAGGAATATTATTTATTTTATTGCTTTTAGGCTTAATAGATATTATAAGAACAAGAATAATCATAGAAGATAATGAATTAATAATTAAAAAGAATATATTTAAAACAATAAATATAAATATTAATTCAATAAGAGAGGTTTCAATAAGCTTATTTTATAATATACAAAAAAAATCTATTACAAGAAGAGTCTTATTTTATGATAAGAAAAATAATATTATTGCTAAAATAAATAGCTTTGAAATTGATAGATTAGATAATTTTGAAGAATTTATTTCTTATTTAGAAAAAAATAATGTAATTTTTACAAGAAAATTTGATGAAATTACTGTAGATATAAAAAAGAATATGATAATAATTATATCTGCATCTTGCTTAACTATTATATTATTTTTAATTATTTTAGTATTCATAGATACTAGATTTAATAGCTATAAAAAGACTAAAAATGAAGAATTAATTTATGTTAATAATAAAATTACTAATATAGAACAATCTGATGATTTAAAAATTTATTTTAATGAAAATGAATATTATGTAATTCCAAGCTTTTTAGATTTGGATAGAGCTATTCATGTTGGTGATGAATTAGAAATTCATTATAAAAAGGTAAATAATGAAAATGTTATTTATGTTCTATATGATAATGATATATTATATTATTCATATGAGGATTTTATGTCTAAAACAGCTCATCAACAAAATATGTCAAGATTAATGCTATTAATTGTTATATTGGTTGAAATAGGAGCTCCTTTTATATTTTATTTTGCTCTTACTAAAACAAAAAAGATTAAACAAAAATATTATAATAGCCTTGATTCAAAATATAAAATTGATATAAATGGAATTAGAAAATATAAATTAACTAATTTTAAAGAAACAGTGAAATTTAAAAAAGAACTAGAAAGGCATATGCTATCAAAAATAATCATGGATGGAATATCATATTTTATTATTGAATATGAGAATAAAAAAGATATTGCTGATTATTATATAGGATATTCATATTGTGGTAAAAAAGCTTTAATAGATGCCTTTATAGAGGATAATATGATATTTTTAGATGATAATTTGAATTTTAGTACAAATTTAGGTACAACTGAATTTTTAGATGTTGAAAAGAAGATATTTGAATCAAATTTTAAAGAAATTGAAAATATAACAAAGCATAAGCCATATTATATGAGTCAATATGATGAAATAGAAACTATTGATGAAAATGAAGAAATTTAATAAATATAGGTGTTTTTCGTTGAAATACAACTGTATTTGTGATAAAATCGAAATGTATTTTTTAAGAGAGGTTATTTAAAAATGAAATTAGGATTATTTGGATATGGTAACATAGGTCGTGGAGTATATAAAGTTGCTCAAAACTTAGATATAAGCTATGACTGTGTTATTAAGAAAGTATTTGATTTACCAATTAAAAAGGCTGAATTAGGAGATAAGCTTGTAACTAATATCGATGATATTATTGAAGATCCTGAAATTGGTGCAGTAGTTGAAGTATTAGGTGGTCATGATTTACCTTATGAGGTCATTACAAAGTGCTTAAAAAAGGGAAAATCAGTTGTTACAGCAAATAAAGAAGTTGTATCAATGCATTTAGAGGAATTTATTAATTTAGCACATTTAAATAATTGTTCATTCTGCTTTGAAGCATCTGCAGGTGGTGGAATTCCTGTTTTAAGACCTTTAATTGATAATATTAAGGTTAATGAAGTAAATGATATTTATGGTATTTTAAATGGTACTACAAATTATATTTTAACTAAAATGGATGAAGATAATTTAGGCTTTGATGAAGCTTTAAAGCTTGCTCAACAAAATGGTTTTGCTGAAGCTAATCCAACTGCTGATTTAGAAGGATTAGATATTGTAAGAAAGATTAATATTATTTCATCAATTGCTTTTAAAGGAAATATTAAAAATGATGATATTTATCATTTTGGTGTTTCTCATATTAATAAAGAAATATTAGATCATATTAAAGAATTAGGATATGCATTAAAATTTGTTGCATCATCAAAGCGTGATGGTGATAATGTTTTAATTAGAGTAGAACCAACTATGGTTAAGCCAAACCATCCTTTCGCAACAATTAAGGATGAATTTAATGCTATTATGTTTAATGGTTCAACAAATGGTGATTTATTATTCTATGGTAAGGGGGCAGGTCCTTTACCTACCGCAACAGCTATTATTTCTGATGTTGTATCTATTTTAGAAAATAGAAGCTATATTCATTTTAAAAATGAAAGAAATTTAGTTGTAAATAAGGGTATGAAAAATCCTTATAGATATTACATTGTTGATAAAGCCGGTAATGGAGTATTTAAGAATAATGTAAATGATAGCGAATTACAAGCATCATATTTTTATGCAAGAGTATTAGATTAATTATTAAAGATAGTCAAAAATTGAATTTGGCTATCTTTTTTTCTAGTTTAATGTTAAAAAAATATTTTTAATTATATCATTTAAAAAAAATGATTATATTAATTAGTTTTTTTACCTTTATTTAAGCTTTCTTATATTATTTTAAAAAGATATTCATTGACTATGTTTAAATTGATATTTTTAAATAATTATTAAAATAAACATATTCATTTCTTGAATTTGATAAAATTTGATATATAATAGTATTGTCATATTAAGGGGAGCCATAAGGCTGAGAGGAATTTATATTCGACCCTTTAACCTGATCTAGGTAATGCTAGCGTAGGAACTAATGTGAAATATATTTTATAAATATTATTTTTCTTTATGTTAGCAAATGTCCTAGTTGGACATTTTTTTATTTATAAGGAGGAAAGTTTTATGGAGAAGAAATTCTCAACAAGAGTAATTGTAGAAATCGCCATATTCGCTGCAATTGCTGTTTCTTTGGATTTTATTCAAGGATCATTCTTTAAAGGAATATGGGCTAATGGTGGATCTTTAGGTATTGCGATGGTTCCTATTTTTATCATTGCATATAGAAGAGGTTTACTTTCAGGCTTATTATGTGGCTTAATTGTTTCAATTGTTCAAATGCTTGGTGGCATTTATGTTATTCAGGGTTCAACATTTGATAATGCCTTTATGCAAGCTATGGGACCATTTATCCAAATTATGCTTGATTATGTATTAGCATATACAGTTGTAGGCTTTGCTGGCGCATTTGCAGGATTATATGCTAAAGGAAAAGATTTAAAAACTAAAATTATTTGGATTGTAGTAGGATCATTTATTGGTGGATTCTTAAAGTTCTTATGTCATTTCTTTGCAGGATTCTTCTGGTTAAATATGTATAATGAACCATTCTGGGGAGTAAATGATACTACATGGGTATATTCACTTGTATATAATGGAACATATTGTATTCCAAATGCTATTTTATGTTCTGTTATTATGGGATTAATTGCTAAATTCTATCCTCAATTATTAACTACTGAAAAAGAAAGTCAAGAAGCAGAAGTTAAGGAGGAAAAAACAAATGAATAAAACTAAATTAGCTAAACATATTTTATTTATATCTTTTGGAGCTTTAATATTTATTTTCTCATTAGTATTATTTATTTTATCTAAACAAGATTCAGGAGCTTATAGCTGGGAATTATCAAATGGTAAAAACTTCTCTGAAAGAGATTTTGAATTTGATATGAATGCCGCAATTGGTATTTTATTAAGTATTTCATTTATTATTTATGGTATTTATTCTTTAACTCAAGAAAAGAAGAATTTATCTAATGAACAAGGATATAAGGTAATGGTAACTTTAATTCCATTCTTAATTGGTTCTTATTCAATTTCTGTTTTCTTTAAGGCTTTAGTAAAGGCTACAGTTAAAGGAAAAGAATTTGTTTATACATCTTATCAAACATATTTATATATCGGTATAATTGCATTTGCATTCTTTGCATATGGTATCTTATATGTTTTAGATAAGAAGAATAACAATAAATAACAATGATTATGGCCTAGATTTTTATTTCTAGGCTTTTTTTATTATTAAATGATTGGGGATTATTAATAAAAATAAAAAAAGCCTTTAAAAAGGCTTAAATTTAAATAATAATTAGAAATCTAGCTTCATCATGCTGTCGATTTTTTGCATCATTTGAATAAAATCATAATTATCGATTCTGAAACCATAATATTTATGGAATCCTTGCTTTAATTGCTTTCCATCATTAATTAAAGGATATACATATTCAGAATAATATTTCATTAAATTATTAGATTTTTTAATTGTTGTTTCATAAGCTAAGATAGAATCACAAGTGTCTTTTAATTTAGGCCATTGCTTTAAATCTACAACTTTATATTCTTTCATAGTACCTGGTTCATAAATTGTGTTTAATTTATAAAGTTCACTAGTTAAATTTTCCATCATATGATTGTAAAATTGATCTACCATAATATACCCTTCCTTTTTCAAAAATACACTTCCTATTTTATAAGAAAAAGATTAGAATTCAATATGAAAACGTTTCTAATTTTTTTATTTTTTATTTTTTAAAAA
>JAFXUP010000079.1 GCA_017524905.1 Acholeplasmatales bacterium
TATTTTAAATAATAAATAAATTATTCATATTTTAAATATAAATCTTTATTAATATAAATATTAATCCTCGGAAATAATTATATATAAAACAATGACGAAAGAGAAAGAAATTATTAATCCAAGATTAAAAACTTACCACATATTCCTCCTTTCTTGTTTATTATGCTCTGTCCTTATTATAAATTCAAACTATGTCAATGAACAAAGATCCAAGAAAAAATTAAACACCCAAAATAATAAATTATTTAATGATGTCATATCTCTCAGAAAGTTAGAGCCACAATCGAACTCTGACACTGATGAAGTATGCTCAAGAGGTTCCGATGATCTGATAGAATATTATAAAACCGGTGACCTTTCTCTCATAGACTTAGATGAAGATCCTATCAAATGTGATGATAAAGATGCAGACTATATGAAAGCCTTGAGAGGCCTAATGAGAAATTTAGTAGGTGGAGGTGATGATGATGATGAAAGATTAAGAAATTTGGATGAAGGAGATAGTGACACAGATAATATCAAACAATATATAAACCGAGTAATACCAATGTTGTTTTTCCTTGTTATTGGAGTTCTAAGTATATTTGGATGGATTGGCTGCTGCATTTCTGCCTGTTGCGATTGTTGCTGCTGCTGTTGTTGTAAAAAAAAAACATGCAAAATTCCATGGTTTATTTTCACTTATGTATTTTATGCTTTAGTCGTTGCTGTTTGTATTTATGGCTTGAGTGAATCAAATAAAATATTTAAAGGATTGGCTAATACTGAATGCTCTTTACTAAAATTCTTTGATCAAATCTTAGATGGCGAAATTAAACAAGATCTTCCAAGATGGGCTGGAATTAGTGGAATTAGTGATATATTAAGGGATTTAAAAAATCAAATTGAGGAAATGGGACCGTCAACATATAATGAATTAGATTTCCTAATTAGGCAAACTGAAGCAAATAAGACTGCTTTTTCAAGAATAATGCAAGGAGCTGGAAATATATTTTTTGATTCAGATAACAAATATAAAAGTGCTTATCTCTCAAAAGATTTTATAGCATATCCAAAGCTTTCAAATGGTATAACTATTAAAGGAAAGTATGTATTGGATTTGGTGAAGGGTTTCGGAAAATATGAAAATAATAAATATACAAGTGGGTCTATTCTTTATGGTTGGAATATAGAATATAGCAATATATCTTCACTTGCTGATTCATTCTTGAACACTAGTAAAGATTCTTTCAAAGATATATTAGTTCAGAATATTAATCCTATTAAAGAATCTTTAACAGAAGCTGAGGGCACTTTAGGTGATATCAGGGAGCCTTTCGATGATGTCAATGATAAAATAGGTGGAAAAGTTTCGGATTATGCTGATAAAGTAGACAAATATGGAAAATTAGCAGTCAAAATAATATTTAGCGTTTTGATGGTAATGAATATTGCTCTTGCTGTTTTAATGGCTTTAATTGGTCTATTTTCTATGAAGCCTTGTGTTGATTGTTGCTTTTGTAGATGCATATTTAAATCATGCACTCATATATTATGGAATGTTCTAGCATTAATGATGATTTTGGCATTTATAATAGGATCAATTCTTGGCTTATTAGGAAGAATAGGAGATGATGTAATGTCATTAGCTTCCTTTATATTTAGTGAAGACAATTTTAATGCAGAAGATCCTTTATTTTTAGACGAGATGGGTGAAGGGAAAAATTATTTAAGAAGATGCATACTTGGAGATGGGGATATTGCTGCTGAACTTAACATCTCTTCTCAAATTGGGTCTATGGATGCTCTTAGTTCAATTGAGCAAGGAATTAATGAAACTTATATTATGTTCCAGGAGTTGATAGATCGATGTCCTGTATACACTGAAACAGTAAATAATTTGAAAAAAAGAAATGATCTTACAGATGATTTTAAATTATTTTCATCAACCGATGAGGCAGAACCTTTTAATTTTGATGATGTAATAGAATCAATGAATGCTAAAATAACAGCATCTTATCCAAATCCAGATTCTTGGAACAGAAATGGGAATAATGTTCAATGTCCAAATACTCTTCCAAATGGAGGAAAAACGGAGTTAAATCCTTTAACATGCAATCCTTATGATAAATATACTGGATTAGATGCCAATGATGATATTAAGAAATTTGCAGATGTAATATCTGAATCAATGAGACTTGGAAATTATGCAAATGATGAAAAAAAAACTAAAACTTCTATCTCAGATTCTCCCAGTTTAATATGTGTATTGAACGATTTAAAAGCTGATTATTCAGAATATTTGGGAAGCTATAAAGTAGTTTTAGAATTTGTATTATCAAAAATACAAGGAATTATGGACATAGTAAGAGATTACATTCAAGAAGGTGATTCTTTTTCATTTTTGAATGGATCATTCATTAAAATAAATCTCAAAATATTACTCAAATATTTAAAATATTCCTTAGGAAAAGATTTTTACACCGTAGGAGTATGTCTCATAGTAGTCGGATTATCTTTAATTTTATCCATCTCCTCCACTATTCTTTTGACTGTTATAATTAATATAGATCTTAAAGAAAATATGGCTGCCAATAATCCAGTAACTCCAATTAATGAAGTTAATGTGATTAATGCTTATACTCCTGGTGGTGATGTTTATATTCCAGAATACCAAACAAATGCTAATGCTATGCAAACAGGTCCTATATATTCATAAAAATAAAATTTCCTTAAGTATAAAAAATAACAATAATTATTAGTATTTATTTTTATTTGTTGGAGAATTATTATTAATTAAAAACAAAATATTATTGAAGA
>JAFXUP010000080.1 GCA_017524905.1 Acholeplasmatales bacterium
TAGATACACGATAGCAATTTTCCGAAGAGGGTTTCAAAGCAGCTCCGATATTTGTCGTAAAGCAATATTTAACATTATCATCATCATCAGTTCCTGACGTGTTCAAAAAGGCAATAGTGTAATTATATCTATCTGGAGTTGTAGGAAATTTAAAGGCATAAACGTCTTCATTTGCATTGTATTGCACATTTGGATCAGAAGTTGATTGCCAATCTGATCTTGAATAACCAGCTTTAATTATTATTCTAGTTTCATTAAGGCCTCCTCTTTCTTTAATAGTAATTCCATTTGATAAAGTAATAGGAACTATTCTTATTAAAGTATTTGATTGGTAAACAGCCTCTTCATTTGCACTTACTATTACCGTTGGGGTAGTGAAAGGATTGAATATTTCTATAGTAATTTCTGGACTTTTAATATTAAAAAATGGAACATTGACAATTTCATAAGGCTGAAGTGTAAATAAATTGATATCACCATAGTTCATTTTTTCTATTAAGTCAGTTTCATCTAAGTAATAAAAATTAAGCATTAAAGGTAGTTCACATTCGATTTTATATACGTCTAAATGGGCCAATGAATATTCGGGTAGCTGGTATTTTCTTTCTATTACATTAACTTCTTTCATATCAGTACTAATCATTTCATCCCAAGTATTTTTCGTAAATTCATTTGCGACTGAAAGGGACTTTATTTTACCATAAATATTATCTAATATAAGACTTTTTTTGCCTTCTGCAGAATTGTAGTTTAATATTACATAATAAGGATTTGTGCATTCTGTCATGTTTATTAATAAAGGTTTTTTTAAGGTTCTTCCTTGTGAATTCGTACTGACATAATAATCTAATAAATAATTGGATTCGAATAATTTCACTTCGAATTGAAAATCTTCCTCTAATTTTTCTTCGGTATTTTCTGAAGGATCCATTATTAAAGTCATTATTGTTGCATTTTGATATTTTTGTCTTATCATATTCGGATTGGTGTAAACACTTAAAATATTACCAGCGAATAATTTTTCTGGATATGGGTTACTTGATGGGTAAAACATTTGTAAATTTCTTGAATAAGAATAAAATAATATTTTAGAAGCGCTTTTATCTCTGAATTTCTGAAGAGTAATAGTATAAGGAATTAAAGCATAAGTTTCTTTATCATTTGGCTTTAATTCATTAGTTTCTAAAATTCTTTCCTTTATTCTTAAATTTACTCTTCCGCTAAAAGAAAGTCCATCATTTGTTTCTTTAATAATAATTCCTAATAAATTTTTTTCCTTATCAAGTCTTACAAATCCATCATAAAAAGAATCGCGCTTAAATCCATTAATGCAAGCTGATTCGCCATCTTTTGTGTTATTTAAAATATTAATTAATTCTGAATCCTGAGTATTAATTGGAACATTTGCGCAAAGTATTTTATAATTTGCTATGGAAGTACTATAAGAATCAAAGGCTACTCTAAATGTGGTAATTAAAGATGAAGGGAGTTCGCTTGAATCGTATTGGTATTTAAAGTAGAGATTTTTCCCGGTCCCTGTTGGGAAAGTAAATTCAGCTTTTTTGTGGTTTAAATCTCCGGAAACGGCTTCGTTTATTTGGTAGACTTTTTCACCGGAATTTATTGGAGTTGAAGATAAATTGGATTGGAATGATGGAATGAAGACGTTGATGAATAAGAATAAAATAATATTTTAGAAGCGCTTTTATCTCTGAATTTCTGTAGAGTAA
>JAFXUP010000081.1 GCA_017524905.1 Acholeplasmatales bacterium
ATATTTATTTTTTTATTGTTTCAATTACTTATTATCACTTCCAGAGCCTCCTCCTATTTTATTCAATAAATCAGCTGCATAATCAGGTGAATAATATTTAACAATTTCCGCTGGATAATATCCATTAATTTCTCCTATAAGAGTTTGTAATTTAGGCTCAACTTTATTTTTAATTTCTTGTAATTTTTGTAATCCTCCATTTTGAGCGAAGTTTTTCATTTCTGTAGTATTTCCTTTCAAATATTTAATATATTGTTGTAAAATATGTTTTAATATGTTTTTAGGAGCTACGTGAAGTAAAGGTTCTAAAGAAGATAGATTAGAACAATTATCTATTATTTTTTTTAAAGCATTTTTTGCTTTTAATTTTAAATCATCAGAAGAATTAGGATCCATATAATAATATAACATTAGAGATAAAACATTAGCATCAGAAACTTCTTTTGAATGTTTGGTTGAATGTCTTCCAACATGTCCTAAAGCATAACAAGCGGCACTTTTAATATGTTGATGAGGTTCATTTTGTAAAGCATCTCTTAATTGATTTATTGCCTTTGCTTGTATGACAGCCATAGCTAAATCATCTTTAAATGCTGAAATAAATCCCAAACTTAATATACCATATAATCTTGGATCTCCTTTTATATTTGTAATAAAATCAACTATAATACCGGGTCCTCCAGCTGAAACTATAGCTTGAGCATTCTCTGGCGATTTATTTACTATTTCACAAATACAAAAGGCTGCATTTTTTTTAACGATATCATCCGAATCTTTTAAACAATTCAATAATTTTTGTGGATTATTGATTTTAGCCATTACTTGAGTGGCTAAATCTGGTGAATGCTTTGTTATATTACCTAATAATTGGCAGATGTTTCTTTTTAATTGAGTGTCATTATATGATAAGAAAAATGTTATTGTATCTAAACCATTTTCAGCAACAGGTTGAGCTAATTGTTCATTATGCTGGGCAATATATGATAATGTTTGTGCAGCTGCTCTTTTTAATAAAATTTCTGGTTCTTGAAGGCAAAGAATTAAACTATCAACAGCTCTAGCCTCAACTACTTGTTGAGCTAAAGTTGAATTATGTTTTGATATATAACCTAATGCCCAAGCTGCAGCTTCTTTTACAGAGGGATCAAATTCATCTAAGCATTGAACTAAAGGTTCTAACGCACCACTTTTAACTACATCATCAGCTAAATCTGCTGAATGTTTAGCAACTGATTTAATTACATAACATGCTGCTTTCTTAAAAAATCTATTTGGTTTTGCTAAAGAATATATTAATTGTGTTATTATATCATTTTGAACTACACTTTCTGCTAATTCCTCTGAATAATTGGCTAAACGGCCTATCGCTAAAGCTGCACTTTGCTGAATTGATGGAACACTATCTAATAAAAGTGGGCGAAGAAGAGCCATTACTCCTGCACTATGGAGAGATTCAATATTTTGTGGACGAGATGCTAATTCTGCTATTTTTTGAACAAAAGTTATTCGAGCTTTTTGATATTCTTCAAATGGTTGCAAAACTGCTCTTGACATTTTAAGTTATTATTTAAT
>JAFXUP010000082.1 GCA_017524905.1 Acholeplasmatales bacterium
AACAAGTAGAAAAACAAATATTTAAATATTATTATGATATAATATAGTAAATAGTGGGTAGAAAGGAAAAGTTTCAATTGATGACTAAAAGCTTCAGAAATTTGAAGCTTTTTTTCTTTTTCCTATTGCAATTATATTGAAAAATATTAATAAAAATATTATAATGTCAATGTTTAGGGATTTTTAACTATAAGTTTAGAATTAGTAAACAAAGGGTGGTGATTAATTATGTTTAATCTAGGTATCAAAATTAAAGAAAAAAGAAAGCTTTTAATGCTTACCCAGCAGGAGCTTGCCAATAGATGTGAATTGACAAAAGGTTATATTTCACAGCTTGAAAATAATATGGTATCTCCTTCTTTAGAAACCTTAGAAATTATCTTAGAGGTTTTAGGTACAACTCTTTCAGAATTCTTTAAGGATGATGATAAAAAACAAATTGTTTTTACAGAAGAAGAGCAATATGATAAATCATTTGATACTTATTTACAAACATGGTTAGTTCCAAGTGCTCAAGAACACCGGATGGAACCTATTTATGTCGTTATAAATCCAAATGGAGAAACGTATCATGATTATCCACATTCAGGAGAAGAATTTGGATATGTTATTGATGGTGAGGTTACAGTAGTTTATGGAGATAGGACTTGCGTTTGTAAAAAGGGTGAGTCTTTTTATTTTGTTTCCAACACAAAGCATTATTTAAAAAATGAAGGAAAACAAAAAGCGATTGTATTGTGGGTTTCATGCCCTCCTAATTTTTAAATTTGAGGTGAATTATCAATGAGTAGAGTTTTAATTATTGGTTGTGGTGGAGTTGCACAGGTTGCAATCCATAAATGCTGTCAACATCCTGAAGTTTTTTCTGATTTATGTATTGCATCAAGAACTATTTCAAAATGTGAAAAAATTAAAAATGAATTAGAAAATAAGACTAAAACAAATATTTCTATAAAAGAAATCGATGCTAATGACTATAATGCATTAGTTACTTTATTTAAAGAATTTAAACCGGAAATAGTTATGAATTTAGGTATGCCATACCAAAATTTAATAATTATGGATGCATGTTTAGAATGTGGCTGTCATTATTTAGATACAGCAGCATATGAGCCTGAAGATGTTAATGATCCTATTTGGAGAAAAAAATATGAAAAGAGAGTAAAAGAAAAGAATTTTACTGCTTATTTTGATTATGCAGATCAATGGAGCTATGAAGAAAAATTTAAAGAAAAGGGCTTAATAGCTTTACTAGGCTGTGGATTTGATCCAGGTGTTACTCAGGCTTATGTTGCTTATGCTAAAAAGCATGAATTTGATACTATTGAAACTTTAGATATCCTAGATTGTAATGGTGGAGACCATGGCTATCCTTTTGCGACAAATTTCAATCCTGAAATTAATTTAAGAGAGGTTTCTTCAGAAGCTGCTTATTATGAGAATGGTAAATGGATAAGAGTTCCTGCGATGAGCATTAAGCGTGAATATAATTTTGATGGTGTAGGTATGAAGGATATGTATTTATTACACCATGAAGAAATTGAATCTATTGCGAAAAATTATCCTGAAATAAAAAGAATAAGATTTTATATGACATTTGGTGAATCATATTTAAGACATATGAAATGCTTAGAAAATGTTGGTATGCTTTCAACTAAGCCAATTGACTATAATGGTGTTTCTATAACTCCTATTCAATTTTTAAAGGCAATGCTTCCAGATCCTGCAACTTTAGGACCTAGAACTGTTGGTAAAACTAATATTGGTTGTATTTTTGAAGGTTATAAGGATGGTAAGAAAAAAAGATATTATATTTATAATATGTGTGACCATCAAGAATCATATAAGGAAGTTGGAAGCCAAGCAGTATCATATACAACAGGTGTACCTGCAATGTGTGGTGCAATGATGATTTTAAAGGGCTTATGGACATTAACTGGTGCTCATACAGTAGAAGAATATAATCCAGATCCATTTATTGATGCTTTAAATAAATATGGATTACCTATTACTGAATCTTATGAACCTATAATGGTGGAATAATATGGATGTTATTGATAATACATACCCATTCGTTAGATTTAAAGATATAAATCCTAATGAAGTATTTAAAAATATAAAAACACCTGCCTATATTATTGATGAAAAAAAATTAATTGAAAATGGAGAAATTTTAAAAGGCATTCAAGATAGAACTAATGCTAAAATTTTATTAGCATTAAAATGCTTTTCAAATTTTAATTTATTTCCATTAATGTCTAATTATTTAGCAGGTACAGAAGCATCTGGCTTATTTGAAGCGAGATTAGGCCGTGAAGAAATGCCTTCTAAGGAGGTTCACGTTTTTTCTGCAGCATTTAAAGAGGATGAATTTGATGAATTATTAAAATATGCTGATCATATTGTTTTTAATTCTGTTAATCAATTAAAAAAATATGGTTCTAAAGCTAAATTAAATAAAAAAGAAATTGGTATAAGAATTAATCCAGAATTTTCAACCCAAATAGGTCATGAAATATATGATCCATGCTCAAGTGGTAGTAGATTAGGTATTACATTAGATCAATTCAAACGTGAAATGACAGATGATTTAATTAATATGCTTGATGGAATTCATTTCCATACATTATGTCAACAAAATTCAGACGATTTAGAAAAAACATTAATGGCAGTAGATAAAAGATTTTCTAAATATTTTAAAAATATTAAATGGATTAATTTTGGCGGAGGACATCATATTACAAGATTTGATTATGATATTCCACGCTTAGAAAAGTGCATTAAATATGCACAGGATAAATGGAATGTTAATGTTTATTTAGAACCAGGTGAAGGTGTTGTTTTAAATGCTGGTTATCTTTTAACTAAAGTTTTAGATACATTCAAAAGTAATAATCAAAATTTTGTTATTTTAGATACATCAGCTGCCTGTCATATGCCTGATGTTTTAGAAATGCCTTATAAGCCACCACTTTATAAAGCTGATTTAAAGGAAAATAAAATATTAGCTAAATTAGGTGGTCCTACTTGCTTAACTGGTGATAATATTGGTGAATATAGCTTTTATAAATTACCTTTAGAAAATGATTTATTAATATTTGGTGATATGGCATTATATACAACAGTTAAGAATAATACTTTTAATGGTATGCCTTTACCTAATATTTATATATTAAAGGCTGATAATACCTTAGAACAATTAACAGATTTTGGATATAAAGATTTTAAATATAGATTAGGGAAAATGTAGGTGAAGAAAATGATTCTATATCATATTGGTAAAGCAATAATTGAAAAACCTGATATTCATTATGGAAGAAAGAATGCTGATTTTGCGCAAGGCTTTTATTTATCAAATCATTTAGAATTTTCTTTAAAATGGGCTACATTTGATAAGGATTCAATTACATATTTAAATAAATATGAATTAGATTTAAATGGCTTAAAAATAAAAGAATTCACAAAGGATAAAGATTGGTTCAATTATATTTATAAAAATAGAAATAATTATCCTGATTCATTAAGTGAATTTGATTTAATCATAGGACCTATTTCAAATGATATTTTATATAATACATTAGGTATTACAACAAGCGGTATGCTTGATTTAGAAAAATCTTATAAATTATTAACATTAGGTAATTCATATACCCAATTTGTTATTAAAACAGAAAAAGCTAATTCTAATTTAAAATTTATTGAATCTAAAATTATTAAAGAAGAGGATGTAATTAAATTAAAGAAAAAATTTAAAAAGGAAGAAAAAAAGTTCCAAAAGCTTTTCTTTAAAACATTAAATAAAATTTAATTTTTCTTAATAAAGATATTATTATTAAATTAATAATGTCTTTTTTTATGTTATAATTGAAAAGAAAAGAGATAGATTATATGGTTAAAATAGATTTAATTACTGGATTTTTAGGTTCAGGTAAAACTACATTTATAAAAAAATATGCAAAATATTTAATGGATAGTGGCGAAAATATTTGTATTATAGAAAATGATTATGGTGCTATTAATGTTGATGTAATGCTAGTAAATGAATTAGGCTGTGATATTGAAATGGTATCAGGTGGAGCTGATCATGATTGTCATATAAGACGTTTTAAAACTAAATTAATAGCCGCAGCAATGCAAGGCCATACCAGAGTTATTGTTGAACCTTCTGGTATATTTGATCCTGATGAGTTTTATGATATTTTATGTGAAGACCCACTTTCAAATTGGTATGAAATAGGAAATGTATTTTGCGTATATGATTTTAATACTAAAGACTTAAGTAAAGAAAGTGAATATGTATTAGTATCAGAGGCAGCAACATGTTCAAAATTAATTGTTTCTAAAAGAATTAATAATGAAATTCTTAATTTAGATTATATTAATTCATTGATGAAAAAATATAAATGTATGAGAGCTTTTAACCAAAATGATATTAGATATACAGATGATTTAAATTTTGATGAATTAATTAATTCAGGCTTTAAGCAATATTCTCATGTAAAGCTCCAAATTATTAATGATAATGAATATGATTCATTTTATTTATTAGATAAAGATATTGATATTAAAAAAATAAATGAGGTTAAAACTATCTTATTTAATAATAATGAATATGGTCATATATTAAGATTAAAAGGATTCATTAAGAATAATGATAAGTGGATAAGAATTAACATTACTAAAAATGAAGAAGAAATATCTCCAATTTTAAATGGTGAAAATGTATTAATTATTATTGGCGAGAATCTTAATACTAAAAAAATTGAACTATTATTTAATTAAATATACAGGATATGAGTGCTATTTTTGAGATGAATAGCACTTTTTTTCTCGAAAATTAAATTGTATAAAATAGTTAGTTGACTCTAACATTTGATTGTGCTATACTTTGTGTTAGTTATAACAAACTTGTAAGGGAGTGTATTTTTATGCCACTAGTAATTGCCCCACAAAATGTGGAATTAAAAATTTTAAAGGTTTTAGCTGATGATAAGGAAAAAAAGCATTTTGAATCCTTAGGAATTGCTACAAATCAAACCTTAACAGTTCTTGCTAATAACGGTGGAAATGTTATTTTAAAGATTAAGGAAGGAAGACTAGCTCTTGATCGTAACATTGCTACAAAAATTATTGTAACTATAGCATAAGTTGGAAGGAGAAAAACTATGGAAAAAAAGCTTGTTGAGGCTGAAGTTGGAGATTCCGGCGTAGTCAAAAAGGTTCTTGGCGAAGGAAAAGTTAGAAGAAGACTATTTGATATGGGTGTAACACCAAATGCAAATTTCTTTGTTAGAAAAAAAGCTCCACTTGGCGATCCTGTCGAATTAACAATTCGCGGATATGAATTAACTTTAAGAAAGGATGAGGCTGAATTAATCCTCGTTGATCTTAAGGAGGAAAATAACTAATGAAACGTTTTGCATTAGCTGGTAACCCTAACTGTGGTAAAACCACTTTATTTAACGCTTTGACTGGTGCAACAGCTCATGTTGGTAACTGGCCTGGTGTAACAGTTGATAAGAAGGAAGGTACTTATAAGAAGTGCCCTGAACCAGTATCAATTATCGATTTACCTGGTATTTATTCTTTATCACCTTATACACCTGAAGAAGTAATTTCAAGAAATTTTATTTTGGATGAAGATCCTGATTGTGTAATCAATATTATTGATGCTACTAACCTAGAACGTAATTTATATTTAACAACACAACTAATTGAAATGGATGTTCCTGTTGTTGTTGCGCTAAATATGATTGATGTTATTGAAAAGAATGGTGAAAAGATTGATGTTGAAGCCTTAGAAAAGGAAATTGGCTGCCCTGTAATTGCTATTTCTGCTCAAAAGGGAACTAACATTGAATCTTTAATGAATAAGGCTTATAACGAATCATTAAAGAAAAGACAAGGAAAAACAGTATTAGAAAATGGTACTTTAATTCACGTTATTAATGATGTTAAGGCTGCATTTATAGGTCTTGGTGTAAAACATCCATTATTCCATGCTATTAAGCTTGTTGAAAATGATGAAATTGAGACTAAAAATCATCCTGATTTAGTAAAGATAGTTGATGAATTTAAGAAAAATTATACAAATGAAATTTTTGAAGATGATTTAGAAGCTGTTGTTGCTGATGATAGATATACATATATTTCAAAATATTATGGACGTGTTAAGGAAAAGAAGAATACTGAAGAAAAAGATAAATTAACATTATCTGATAAAATTGATAAGGTATTAACTAACCGTTGGGCAGGTATTCCTATTTTCTTAATTATTTTATGCTTAATATTTAGAATTACATTTGCTGAAAATTTATTCTGGTTTACTCCAAGTAATTCTTCATTTGAAGGAACTATGTTTGAAGGATTAATTTGGACTGATGCTGGTTTAAATTCTCCTGGTGTATTCTTACAAACATTCCTAACTGCCATTACTGATTGGTTTACAGGTGTTGTTCAAGGATGGCTTGAATCTGCAAATGCTTCAAGCTGGGTTACAGGTTTGGTTTGTGATGGTATTTTAGCCGGTATTTTTTCTGTATTATCATTTGTTCCACAAATCTTATTATTATTCTTATTCTTCTCAATTTTAGAAGATTCAGGATATATGGCTCGTGTTGCCTTTATCTTAGATAAGATTTTTAGAAAATTTGGATTAACAGGTAGAGCATTCATGCCTATGATTATGGGCTTTGGTTGTTCAGTTCCTGCTATGATTAACACAAGAACATTAGCAGAAGAACGCGAAAGAACTGCAACTATTAGAGTTATTCCTTTCTTCTCATGTGGTGCAAAACTTCCTATTTTAACAGCTATTGCTGGTGGTGTTGCTCAAGCATTTAACTTCCCACATGTTTGGTTAATCACATTCTCAATGTATATTTTAGGTGTATGTGTTGCAATTATAACTGCACTTATTATGCGTCATACTACAATGCGTGGACCTTTAGCACCATTCATTATGGAGCTTCCTTCTTATCACTTTCCACAATTTAAAGCTTTAATGATTCACTTATGGGATAAATTAAAGCATTTCGTTAAGAAGGCATTTACTATTATTTTAGTTTCAACTGTTGTTATTTGGTTCTTACAATCATTCACATTTGATTGGAAATATATTGAACAAGCAAATCCTATGGATACTGTAACAGAAACTTATGATTCTTTATTAGAAGATGATGAATTTGTTGCATCTTTAGAAGAATTAGAAGGCTATGAAGAAGCATTTACTGAAGAAGGTGGCTATGAAGCATTTGCTGCTGCCTTTGAAGAAAATGAAGAGGATGAAGCTTATATTGCTGTTAATGATAAATTAATGAATGAAGCATTTAAAGCTTATGTTGAGGTAGTAACAGATCCTGAATATAAGGATACTGGAGATTCAATTTTAGCTGGCTTCGGTAAATTAATTCAACCAATTTTCACACCACTTGGCTTTGGTAAGAATTTAAATGAAAAGGGCTGGGTATTTGGTGTATCTGCTGTAACAGGCTTAATTGCTAAGGAAAATGTTATCGCAACATTTGCTGTACTTGCACAATGTAGTGAATCTGTTCCTACAACTGTAGAAGAATTTAAAGCTTTAACAGTTGCAGCATCTGATGAAGAAGGTGTTGATGCTTCAGTTACTATGATTAATAATACTGGTATTATTGAAAGTGGAAGATGGGCAGCACTTATCGCATTCATCGTATTTAATATGACTACTATTCCATGCTTTGCTGCAGTAGCTACAGCTAAGGGTGAATTAGATAAGAAGAGATTCTGGTCAACAATTGGATTCTGGTTAGCAACATCTTATATTACATCTATGATTGTATTTGTATGCTTAAGATGGTATTGGCCAATAGCAATAGTATTAGCTTTATTTGTAGCTTTAGGATTTGGATTACATTATTTCAATAAATATAGAGATGCAAAGGTAACAGCTGATAATTAATGAAATTAATTGATATAATTGTATTAGTTAGTGTTATTTTAATTGTTTTGTTAATAATAGGCATCTATATTTATAAAAGAATCAATAATATTCCAACCGGTGAATGTGCATCTTGCTCAAGTAAAAAGCAGGTTGCAGGAATGGTTAAAAATATTAATAAAGAATTAAAAAATGAACAGAGCGAATGCTGTTCTAAAAAAGCTTCTTGATTGAAGCTTTTTTCTTTTTTGTGGCAGTTTTGTTGCTATTAATATGTTATATTAAAATTAGATAGTATGTTTTTAAATTAGGGGGAAAATAGTATGAAGATAAAACAATTTATTGAAAATAATGCTAAAATTATAGAAGTAACATTTTCTTTAATATCTTTATTAATTGTTGGTGTATTTGGTACAACAATTTCAATTAATAATAGTATTACATCAAAAGCATCACTTGAACTATCTAAGGCTCAATCACAACCAATTTTTAATGTAAAAATTGAAGATACTACAACAGATGATTCTGCATCAGAGGATTTAATTATTTCAGTAGATGGAGGATTTGCTGAAAATGTAGAAGTTGATGAATATGTTTGGATTGAACTTAAATATGAAAATGAAAATGAGTTATTTAATAATGAATTTGTAATTCCGAATTTTTATTTTGGTACATATTTTTCTGGAAATAACAGAGGAGAAATTGTTAGATTAGATGATAATAATAACTTAGGCAAATATATTGTGTTTTATAAAAATGTACTTGCAAATTATATTAGTAAGATAAAATCATTAAAAAGAAGTACATTAGTTGTTATTAAATATAAAGATATTTCAGGTAATGACTATGTTAAATATTATGAAAATGGTAAATCATATTTTAATCATATTAACAATAGTGATGGAGAAGAATTAGTTAATAAAATATCTAAAATGACTCCAATAAAAATTGATGAATTAACTGTTGAAGCAGTTGGATTAAAATAAATGAAAATTTGTATTGAAAAGGAAGAATTATATGAAGAAAAAATTATTTAGTTTTATAGCATCTATGGTAATTGTATTATCATTATCTAGCTGCTCAATTGTTAATAGTAATCAAAGCGTTATATCAAAAAAGCCTTGGCTAGAAGGTAAAACGGTAAAAGGACATAATTTTACATACGATATAACACTAACAGATTATGATGAATTAAAAGGTGAAATGGATAAGGCAAAAGAATATGCTTTAGAAGATTCACATTATGATTATTTTTATGATGTATATATCAAAGTTCAAGATTTCTATTATAAAGTAGATGATGCAAACTTGATTGAGGATTTAGAATATTCAATTTATGGTAAGGATGAAAATTTAACCAAATCTGAAAATTTCTATAACATTTCAACTGAAATTTTAGAGTGGTTTAATGATGTTGAACATATCGCTTTTAATAATTCATATAAAGAAAAGCTTTGGGAAAATAAAACTGATGAAGAAATATTAGATATTATTGGAAAAGATTTACCAGATGAATATTTTGAATTATCAAGAAATCTTAAATCATTAGAAAATTCATTTTTAGAATTAGATGAATCAGATGAAAATTTTTATTTTGATGTTGATGATATTTTTGTTCAATATGTTTCATTAGGAAATGAATTTGCTAAATTATCAGAATATGATAATTATTTAGAATATTTATATAAAGAAGAATATGAACGTGATTATAGTGTAAAGGATACTGAAGACTTTTATGAATATACAGAAAAATATATTGTACCTTATTTAATTAGTTTAAAAGAAAAAAGAGATAATCTTAAAAATGTTTTAACTAAAGAAGAAAAAAGTATTGTATCAAATTTTTTTGGAGGTGATTCATTTAAAGAGGAAAGATTTTCTTATATTGAACAATATAAAGATTATATGGGTGGAATATTAAAAGAAGCCTTTGATAATTTATTTAAAGATGATGGATGCTATTTTATTTCTTATGAAGATGACTCATTAGATGGTGCATATCAAAATAGTATTAATAATACTCCTTATGTATTTTATGGTAATGGATATCATGATTCTTTAACAATAGTTCATGAATTTGGCCATTACACAGATGATCTTTTGGGAACATCAAAGGTTAATGCATATGACTTGTTAGAAACACATTCTCAAGCAAATGAGCTTTTATTTTTAGATTATTATCGTAGTATTAACAATTATAGAAAAGAAGTAAATGATTATATTTATTATTATGGAATATATGATAAGCTTCTTACTGTCTTTATTTCTTCATTTGTTAATGAGGTTGAAAAGAGATGCTATGAAAGCACTGATTTAAAAAAAGGTGATTTAATTAAAGAAATAGAAAAAATGTATTCAGAAAATGATAATCTTAGTAAAGCTTATCCTTTAAGACATATGATTTCTTATGTTGTATACGTTACAATGTATTCACCAGGCTATTATATTAGCTATGCAACATCATCTTTAGGTTCATGCTATATTGAAAAAATAGCAAATGATAATTTTGATGCTGGAAAAGAAATGTATTATAAATTATTTAAATACGAAAACTGTGATACTTATAGAGAAGTATATGAATATGCAGGAGTAAAAGATCCATTTGAAGAAGAACTGTTTCAAGTTGTTGCTTCTTAAAATATAAACAAAAAAGCTAAGTCAGGTTGACTTAGCTTTGATTTTTTATAAATGGCAGGGGCATCAGGATTCGAACCCGAACCAGAGGTTTTGGAGACCCATGTGCTACCATTGACACCATGCCCCTAAATTGGCCAATTAAAAGTATATCATAGCTAACAGATTTTTTCAAATAAATTTTAAAAATAGTAGAAAGTTTTTTAATGTAAAAAATAATTCTTTATAAAAAAAATTTTATAAAGTATAATATAATAAAGAATTTAACTAATGAGGGAGTTGAGTTTTTTATGAATATGAGCATTTTAGAAAATTTAATAGCTTATGTTCCAATAGGAATGTTTGCTTTAGCAGTACTATGGGCTTTTATTGTTGGATTAATAAGAGGCTTTAGAAAAAGCTTAATTTTATTTATTCAAGCATTAATTGCTGCCACAATTTGTATTATTATTTTCTATGTTTTAGTAAATAATCCAAATACTGATGTGTGGACATATAAAATTTCTTCTAATTGGGTTAATTATAATGATATGTTAGGTACATCTACAGAATATAGCTCTATGAAGGAAGTAATAGTTGATTATATTATAACTAAACAAAGCTATGGTGATGGTATGAGATTAATCATTCGGGATAATGGCGCATACCTAGATACATTAGTTAATTTAGTTTATAGAATAGTTCTATTTATTCCACTTATCATAGTGTTCTTTGTTCTTGATTTTATTTTCTATTTAATTTATTTAATTTTCTATCCAGAAAGAAGAAGAGTAAGAAAAATCAGAAAAGAATTCCGTGAAAACAATAGAGCAGCTTATAAAAAGCATTCTGGATTAGGTGGACTTGTTGGTGCGATTAGAGGCGCAGTAGTTGGTATAGTATGGTTATCATTTATTGGTGCTCTATTCTTTATTGTTGCCGGTGGAACTGGTGATGATAAGGATAATCCATATCCTGATTATTCATTTGCTGATGAGAATTTAGCTAATACATATGAGGCTTATAAGATTGTAGGCTCTTATGGTAATACTGGTCTTTTTAGAATTTTAAATACTTTTAAGGATAGTGAAAATGTCCCTTATTATTTATTTGCGGCTAACATGATTTTATCAGGTAGCTTTAATGATAATGTAAATAATGTTCATACAACAGTAAGATTTACTAAGGAATTATCTTGTTATACAAATTTTGTTAATAGAACACTTAAGCTAGTTTTAAAATATGATGAAACTGGTGAAATATCTAAAGCTATTGAAGCAAAGGATCAAGAACAATTAACAAATTTCTTAAATAAATTAATGGAAAAAGAAGAATTTAAGAAAGAATATGATGCTTTAATTGATTCTTTTGATTCAGGTACATATTTTATTAATTTTGCAATTTCTTTTGTTAATTCAGTTGTAGCTCATAGAAATAAATTAGCATTTACAGATAATTTAAGTGATGAGGTTATTGGCTTATTAGATGTTATTTTTGATGGTGATCATAAGATAATGGTTTCTGATATTTTAACTGAAAGTGATGCTAAGCATCTTATGAAGAGTGTTATTACAGTTTTATCAGTTCAAGCTGCAATTGATGAGAATGCTGATACAACTCAAAAAACTTTAATTTATTCTAAAGCATTCATCCCTCAATTCTTAGAATTATCATTATTTAAGGATGAATCTAGAAAGGATAGATTTAATCCTTTATTAGGTGATATTTATGAGTATTTAGCAAATAATACAATAAAGTCTACTCCAAGTACTGATGAAAATTTAGCGGTTGCTAAATTTGATTTAAGTGAAACATTAGCTGAAACAAATGCTAATTCAAATTCAATATCTTGGGTTGATGAATTAAAGATGCTTTTAGAAACATCCTTAGATTTAGTTAATATTGCTGATTCAGTTTATGATAAGGACGCTGAAATATTAGATTTAATATTTGATATTTTCCCTGAAGATAATGAAGAATTAAAAAATACAAATATATCTCGTTTTGATAATTTAATTAATAATTTATCTAATTCAAAATTATTAGATTCAGTTTTATCTATGACTATAGTTAAAGATAAAATTGATTCAGCAATAGCTTCAATTTCAGAAGGTATAAAAATACCTAAAAAGATTGATTATGCTAATGTTTATGATGATGATGGTAATATAGAAAAATATGGCGAAATTAATGTATTATTAACCGCATTAAAGGAATTAATTTTAAGCAATGATGCTAAAGATATTATCGTTTCATTAAAAAACAAAGAATTCAGCCAAGAAATAATTAAATCTATATCTCAATTATTCACAGAACCAACATCTGATGATTCATCAACTTTAATTGATATTTCGTTAAGATCTACTGTATTAAAATATATTATTTCTGGTGTATTCTTAGATTTTGAAGAAAAATCTGATTTACAATTTACGGTTGTTATTCCTTCAAATTTATGTGTAACTGATGATGAAGATATAGTTACAATAAAAGACGAAGAATTAAAGAATTTATTTAACTCATTAGTTGGAACCTTAGATATATTTGGTGAAAATGATTCAATCAATTTCAAAAAGATTGTTGATAATGTTGCAAGCTTAAGTACATCTCAAATTATAGAAGCTTCAGTTGTAAATGTGATTATTACATCACTTGAAGAAGTACCTGTTATTTCTATTCCTGATTCTTATTTAGAAGCTGGAAGCTTAGATAATCTAAAGGGCGATTATTCAACTAATATTTGGCATACAAAATCTGAAATATCTAATATTATTTATGCAATAGATGAAGTATTTAATGTTTCTGATTTAGATACATTTGATTTAGAAGAATCAATGAAGGAAATTAGCTCTAAATTTGCAAATTTAACAACTGCTGCTAATAAAGATTCATCTAAGCTTAAATTAGATATTGTTTATGATTCTGCAATTATACGTTCAACTATTAAGAAATTTGTTACAGATCAAATTGGTGAAGATATAATTGATCAAAATTTATTAAATTCATCAGCAATCGTAGAAGAAATTGATGGTGTACCATCAATAAAGAAGGTTGAAGTTAAAAATATTATTTATTCAGCTAAGGAATTAGCATTAGATTTAGCAAATCTTGATTTTTCTTCACTTTCATCTTTAATTACATCAATTAATGGTGCTGCAATAACACCTAATTATGAAAAGAAGATAGATGTTTTATATGATTCAACAATTTTAAGATTTATTATTACTAAGCAATTAGATAAGACTTTATCAACTAATGAAAATCTTATTGCTCCTGCAATTATTAATTCTAATTTAGTTAAGACAGTTGAAACATATGATGAAAATGATTATAAGGCTTATTCAAAAGCTGAAATAACTGCTTTAGTTAATTCAATTGATGTATTTGAAATAACTGATATTAATAATATTGATGCTGAAACAATCAAAAATACAATTTTAGATTTCGATTCAGCAAAGATTGATAAATTATATGAATCTTACATTATTAAATATGCAATAGCTAAACAATTAGATACTGCTATTACAACAGAAGTTGTTGCCTTAGAAATAAAGGATTCAGAATTAGTTAAGGATTATAATTTAATTGATTCAACAAATTATGGCTATTATCGTGAAGAAGAATTATTAGGCATGATTAATTCATTAAAGGTATTATCAATTGATGATATTGATAATATCGATGCTTCAACAATCAAAAATACAATTTTAGATTTTGATGCAATAAAGATTAATACATTATATGAATCTTATATTATTAAATATGCAATAGCTAAACAATTAGATACTGCAATAACATCAACAATTGTTGCTGATGAAGTTAGAGATTCAGATTTAGTTAAGGATTATAAGATAATTGATGAAAATAATTATGGCTATTATAAAGCAAATGAATTATTAGCTATGATTAGATCATTAAAAGAGTTAGCAATTGATGATATTGATAATTTCACAGTAGCTGATATTAAGACAAAGATTGCAACATTTAATGATTTAACTGAAGAAGGTGGAGAAGAAACTAAGCTTGATGTTTTATATTCTTCATATGTAATTAAATATGCTATTTCTGAAAGATTTGATCAAATCTTTAAAGATGCAACATTACATGTAAGTAATGTTATTTTAGATGATAATAAATCAAATAATGAATTAGATTCTCATTATTATTATAAAGAATTAACAGTTAAAAAGATTATTGATGCCTTTGGTGTTAATGGATTAAATATTACAAATCTAGATTCAGCTGATGATATAGATGCTAATACAATCCTAACATTAAACGAAAAACAAACTGGTTCAACAAAGACTAGATTAGAAGTTGTTTATGATTCAGATATTATTGCATATATCTTATCTGATAAATTAAAGGAAGCTATTGATTCTAATACATATTTAGTTGATGATATAGATGCTAAGGATAAATATAATGATTCTTCAGTTTATTTATATAAGCAATCTGAATTAGCTTCTTTAATCAAAGCTTTAAATGATTTAGGATTAACTGATGTTAATGATTTTGATTCATCAAGTATTACAATTAATGATTCTATTAAAGCTGATATTAATTCATCTGTTATCTTATTTGATACAGTATCTAAGATTGTATTTGGTAATGCTTCTTTAGTAACACCTGTAAATGCTACTATTAAGAATTCTGATAATACAGTTACAAAGATAGTTAATGAAGAACAAATGAATTATTTATTAGATACATTAATTAGTTTAGGTGTTACAGGATTAACTGGTGAGATTTCATTAACATTAAATAATAGTGTTATAACTAACATTTCTAAATCATATATCTTAAGAGCTACAGTATCAGATAAGATTATTAATAATGCTAATATTTTAGTAAGTACATCAGTTATCGATACTACAGTGATTACAGATGTTCCTGCAATTACTGAAGCTGAATTAGAAAATACTTTAAACGCAATTTTAGTTGGTTTAGGTATTAGTGATGTTTCAACTATTTCAGCAACCATCTCACTTCCTGGTAAAGATGATACAACAAAGGATGCTAGATTAACTGCAATTTCTAAATCTCAAATTATTAGAACAACTATTACTGATAAGATTGAATTTAAGAATGGTACAGAACCTATTGCTTTACAATTGGTTGAAGAAGATACTGATTTATTAGTTAAGTATGGTACTACTGATAAGCTATTATCATTAAAGGAAGATGAAATGGTAAAACTATTAAATGGTATTATTACAACATTTGGTGGTTCATCATCAACTTCAACATCAAGTACAATTGATTACACTACATTACTTGCAATGTCAGATGATGATTTTGCATCATTCATTGAGTCATCTACAATTAGAATTATTACTGCTAATCTATTAGGTACTACATATGTATATGGTGCATATACATATCAATGTGGTGTAAAATCTAAAACTCCTAAATCTGAAAAGGAATTAGATGTTAGTGTTTATTCAACAACTACTAAGACTACAAGTACAATTGATTTCTATAATGATGTAACTCAAAAGGATATCGTATCAACATTAAGAGGAGTTACATTACCTTAATAGGCTATGAATTCTAAGAAATAAAGGCCCTTCGATTGAAGGACCTTTTTCTTTTGCAAGTATTATAGGAAGATATGTATGTCTTTAAAATATCCTATTTTTGTTATATAATTAATTGAATTTTTAAGGAGAACGTTATGGTTTTATCTGATGTAACTTTTGCTGAATTTTATAAAGATGGCTTTTTTGGTTATGGAGAAAAGGGAGATTTTCAAACTTTTTCTTTTTTCCATTTTTTACCGATTATATTATTAATTGCCGCAATAATATTAACTTATATTTTTAAAGATAAAATTAGAAGCTTTAAACATGAACCTAAAATTAGATTCTTTTTAGGTATATTTTTATTAATTACAGAAATGAGCTATTATTGGAGAGTTCTTTATGTAGGAGCTGAAGGTAATGATGCTAATTTATTAACTAAATTACCATTTCAGGTTTGTGAGTGGACATGTATTTTTGCAGCTTTAATGCTATTAACAGGAAATAAGCATTTATTTGATATAGATGTAATTGTTTGCTTAACAATTGGTATATTTCCATTATTTATGCCTGTTGTAATCTCTAAAACTGGTCCTTTATATTATAGATATTATCAATTTTGGTTTGAGCATATAGGACCTATTTATGCTGTATTTTATATGATGTTTGTAAAGGGTTATAAATATAGCTTTAAAAATGTTTATAAAGCATTGATATTTTTAGCAGCATTAAGTGTTATATCTTTAATATTAAATAATAATATAGAAGGAGCTTCTTATTTATATTTAACTCAAGGTTCGATTGGTAATGAATTTGAAAAAATATTACCAAATAATCAATATTTAAGATTGTTAGTTTTTGGAATTATAATAATTTTTATTTTTATTATTGAGTGGGCTATATTTTATTTAATTGAAAGAAGAAAAAGAGTTGCTGATGCAAAATTAATTCAATAAAAAAAGAATCAAGATAGCTTGATTCTAAAAAAATAAAAGCTTGATACCCACGATATCAAGCTTGTTTTTCTAATATGGGGCGCATGACAGGGATCGAACCTGCGCATAACGGAGCCACAATCCGCCGTGTTAACCGCTTCACCACATGCGCCATATGCACAATTTGCGTGCATTACTATTATACACAAATAATTTTATTTGTAAAGTTAAACTGTTGAATTTTTTATAAAAAATGTTACAATAATCACATATTGATTAAAATCAATAATCATTTTTTGAAAGGAAATAATTATGGGAAACGGAATTAAAACATTTTTTAAGGTTTTATATATAGCTTTAGGCTTAATTGTTGCTGTATTTGTAGCAATAATTACTTATAACAATTATGCTATTTCACATATTCAAAATTTAGCATCAACTGCTGTAAATACTAAAAATTATAATGAATTAGAATATATATTTGGTACTTTCTTTAGTACTAAAGAAGTATATACGGATTCAACTGCTCAATATGATATAGTTGTTTATCCTTCTGTAGCATTTTCAAGCTATACTTATTATAATGCTTCTGATGAGGCTATCAAATATGAACAAGAAGATTATGCTTATTACATTTATTTAGTTAAACCATCATTAGATATTATTAATGATGTAACTAAATCAAATGTAAAATCAAATGAATCTGGTATTAGATTAAATTTTGATGATGATACATCTTTTTTATATAATTTTTCTGTAGATACTACTTACAATTCAAATTTATATAAGGAAAAGCCAACTTCAGCAACTGAAGCAATTCTATATTCAAAGAGAAATACATTTACTGCTTATTCATATTTAAATTATTTTGATATTACAATTACATCATCAATTATTAATGCAGCAAAAGAGGTTGCTAAATCTAATAATGATGCTAAAGTAACATCAATTAGTGTTGTTAATTCAAGTGGTGTAGATGTTACTAAATGTGAAGTATCATTAGATTTCTCTCAAGATTTCTATACTAAAGTAAATCCTTATGTTACTACATATAATGATTATATTACTGCTTATAAAGCAACAGAAGATAAAGAAACAAGAAAAACTTTAACAAGTGATTTCGAAAAATTTTTCTATGGTTCAAATAAGGATGGATTCTATTATACATTTGGCCAATTAGAAGGCTGTGGTGTAGGCCGTGGTAGAGATTATGTATATCCATGGTGGTTATATCTACAAGCTGGTGGAATGACTTTATTATTCGCTGTTGTATTATTCTTACTATATATGTTAATCTTCCATTTCGCATTCTTAAGAAAGCTTGCTGAAAGAATCACTAGTGGTGGAAGAAAGAGAAACCAAGGTAGACGTGGTAATGTTGATGTTGAAGCATCAAGAATTAAAAAGGTTACACCTAAAAAAGAAGATGTAATTGAAACTGATTTTAAAGAGGTTGAAGAACCTAAGGCTTTAGAAAATAATGATACTGAAGCTAAAGAAGAAAATAAATAATTAAAAATAAAGGAGCTAATTAGTGAAATGATAAAATGTTAGTAGACACTAAAAAAAGTGTTTATTAACATTTTTTATTTTATAATTGATATATACTTCTTCCTAGGAAGAAAGCGGAGGTGAATTTTATGGGAAGACCTAAAGGTGGCAAGAATAGAACTT
>JAFXUP010000083.1 GCA_017524905.1 Acholeplasmatales bacterium
CAACACATTTAGCCTCTAATTGTGTATATCCATTTAATTTAGCATTACTCATTATTTCATCACAAGCTCTTTGTGATATATCACATGCATCTACATGTTTAGCACCATATTTGCAGGCATGAAGCGCAAATCCACCAACATTAGAAAAGGCATCTAATACTACTTGGTCCTTTGCATATAATCTTAAGATATCTCTATTTAGCTTTTGATCTAAGAAATAGCCTGTCTTTTGACCATTTTCCATATCTACTATCATATGGATATCATCTTCAACAATTTCAACTCTAGGATCAAATTCACCATATAGGAATCCCTTAGTTTGTTCTAAGCCTTCCTTTTCTCTTGTAGGCATATCAGATCTTTCATATATTCCCTTACAGCCTGTCAATTCAACTAATATATCAACAATATCTTGCTTTATCATATCCATGCCTAAAGACATAAATTGAACAGATAAATAATCACCATATTTATCTACGACAAGACCAGGTAAAAAATCAGCCTCTGAAAATACTAGACGTGTTGCACTCCATCCTAGATTCTTTCTATGCTCGATCGCATACGCAATTCTCTTTTTAAAGAATTCCTTATCAATCTTTTCATTTTCATCAAATGATAATATTCTAACCATTATCTTTGAATTTGCATTAAAGAATCCGTAACATAAAAATTCATTATTAGATTTGTATACAGAACAAACCTTACCAGACTCAAATTCTCCTTCAAATTTATCTATTTCATTAGAAAATATCCAAGGATAACCATTTAATTTTTCAATTTCTTCATTCTTCTTTAAAATTATCTTTAGCATAATATACATGATATATAAACCGCGAAAAAATACTACCATTTTTTAATTAATGACCGTTATTTTTTAATGATTTACATAAGAGCCTTTCAACTGTATTATTTTAACATTTTTAACATAATTCTTCAATAAAGAAAAAGCCACTAGCTTAACTAATGACTTCTTGCTTTTTAGCTTCTACATAGCACATAATTAATGGTCCAACGCCTTTAGCATCGTTTTCTCCAACCTCTTCTGCTAAATAATATTCAAATGAACCATCTCTATATGGTCTAGATTCAGGACCAAGTCCTGCAGTAATACATATATTCTTTAATTGGTTATTTTCAAAATAATTAGATGTTATACCATTATAAATATCAATGGCCTTATTGTATAAATCTCTACTAAAAATACCAGAATTATATCCTTTTAATATACTATATGCAACAAGTGCTGAACCACTTGATTCTAAATAATTTTCAATAACTGCATCTTTATTATATTTCTTATTTAATGGCTGTAAATATTTTGAATATGAAACATTAGCACTTTCTCCTGCTCTATCAATAACCTGATAAAACATCTTTGTAGATTGATCTTGATATTGTAATATACCATTAATTGCTTCAGTAAAAATAGATTTTAAATATTCTCTTTTTTCACCATTTGGATAATATTCTAATACATCAGCAAGTGATGCTAAAAACCAACCATTGCTTCTTAACCAGAATGTTTCAGAGCATTTATTTTCCTTTGCCCAAAAAATATCAGTTTCTGAATATCCATGATAATATAGCTTCTTATTTTCATCAAATAAATGTTCTCTTACAAATTTATATTGATTATATAAATCGGTTAATAAAGCTTCTTTTTTAGTTTCATCATCTAAGCTTAATGCAAATTTAAGTGCAAATGGCGCATACATATAAAAACCATCTAACCATACTTGATTTAAATATGTGGCTTTATGTGAATAACAAATACCATCTGGCAATCTTGGTACATGGGTTGTATAGTACATATATGTATTTAAAATTGC
>JAFXUP010000084.1 GCA_017524905.1 Acholeplasmatales bacterium
CTTATGATCAATTAAAGAATTGATAATTGCAGCAATAACAAATCCTAATACTAAAGATATAACAATTTCAACAATTAAGCCAAATCCACCATTTTGAACGATAATAGATGTATTTTTAAAACTAATTGTTGAGAAATTTGAATATGAATATATTGTATATTTTTGAATTTCAGTTGAGAATTCTTTAATTTTTGAAACAGCTTCGTTATAATCAGCTTCAAAAATCTTAAAAGAATTTTCATATGACTGCTTAGAATCAAAAACTTTAACTAAAGATTCAGTTGCATATTCAGATATTTCATATGAAGTTTCTTTTAATAAAGAAATATTATATAAATATCTTTCAACTTTATTCAATTCATTTATATATTCTGAATTTTTCTTAACTAAAGTAACAATTTCTTCATTGAAAGCCTCAGCAGTTGTAGCTTGTCCTTTAGCAATATATTCATCACGCTTATCTTCTAATGATTTTATTACTGTATTATTGTTTACAATAGTTGAAATTAAGCTATTTTTATTTTTTGTAAAATAATTTAATGATGAATCAGATGCATCAGTATAGCCTTTATTTTCAATTTCAGCTAATAAAGAATCAAGTTTTCTAGACTGTAAGACAGTAGTTTTTTCAGCATCTAATGTCTTTTCATAATTTTCAAAATAAGTTTTATATTTCAATGAAACAACTGATAAAGATGCGCCACTCATATAAACATCTCCAAAAATACTTGAAACACTATCAATATTTTTAAGATTATCTTGATATTGAAGAATTAAGTAAGAAACCTTGTCAGAATATGTTGTTAATGAATTTAACGAATCAGAATATTTATTATATAATGTTGAATCTGAAACAATAGTTTTTTCAGTATTGATTGGATAACTAATTAAATCACTTAAATAATGTAAAGCCTTATCCTTTGTACCAAACATTCCAAAATATGAGCTTTTAATAGAAACAACATATGAATATTCATTTGAGGTTTCATCATACACTCTTTCAATCTTTACATCATTCTTAGCTAAAAGATTTAAATAGTCCATTCCTGAATATTCATCACTTTTTTCTATAGTTTGTACTACATTATTAGAAGAAATAATATCTAAATAGTTAAATTTTGAACCATTAGCATAAGAATTTTTATTTAAATTATCATTAGTATATTGGAAATCTATACTATATACTTTAGCTTTTGCACTATATCCAAAATGTAATATTACACAAAATACAATTGATAAAATAAACACCATGACTATTAATCTTTTCCAATTAAAGAAGATTAATTTAAATAAATCTAGTATTGATAATCCTTCATCCTTATTCATTACCAACTACCTCCTTTAACAATTCTTTAATATTTAAAACATATTTATTATAAGTAAGAATTTCTTCAAATCTTTTCCTTGCATTTAAAGAAAACTTTTCTTTTAATTCATTATTATTAGCTAAAGTCTTTAGTGCTTCAGCATAACTTTCAAAATCTCTATTTGGTACTTCTAGGCATGTAACATCCTTTAATGCTACATAATTTACTCCAGAACCATCAATAGTAAATGTTACAGTTGGCTTTCCAAATCCCATTGCTTCCGCAAGACCTAAACCAAATGCTTCATTCTTAGTTATTGAAGGGAATGCAAATATATCAGCTGCAACAAAGTGAGCTTTTAAATCGTCTAAACTTAGTCTACCTAAAAATGAAACCTTTTTATCTGCTTCTGCTTCCTTTTTAAGTTCATCAGTTAAAGGACCACTACCACCAATCAAAACAACATAAGAATCATCTAATAGCTTAGATGCTTTAATTAAATATGTTAAACCCTTATATTCTACATGTCTTCCAAAGGCAAAAATAATATTTTTACCTTCATATTTTTTCTTAATTTCTAATGCTTTTTTGTTAATTTCATCATTAACTTCGACTCTTGATTCATTTACACAACTTGGTATAATTTTAATTTTATTTTCAAATTGAGGTAAGAATTCTGAACCTTTAACATAATTCGGTGAAGTTGAAATAATTTTATCAGCATAATTTAATAGATTTAGAGTTTGCTTTTTAAACAATTTACCTAAAACCTTTTGTTTAGTGATATCTAAATGCCAATAAAGAATAAATTTAAATTTCTTATTCTTTAAATATTTCATTAAATATCTTGCAACATAAGGATTTGGAAAATGAAATACTACAACATCTGGTTGAAATTCAGTCATTAGTCTTTTCATTTCCCTTTTATAATGATATGCAATAGATTGACTCATTAGCTTTGCTTGACAACCAACTCTAGTTACTAATATTCCGTTTACTTCTTCAGTGATTGTACCTTTAGCATCCTTGAAACATAAAACTCTTTGGTCATATTCACCTTTTATTGAATTTACAAAATCCTCAGTGGTTTGTTCAATACCACCAGTATGAGGATTATAATAATTTGGTATATGTAATATTTTTTTCATTTTAAATCCTCTTATTTTGCTCCTTCTGATTTTAAAACACTTATGAAAGTATGCCAAACAATTCTAATATCTAACCAAAATGAGAACTTAACACTGTAATAAAGCTCCATTTTAATTCTATCGTCATAAGATGTTAAGCTTCTACCATGACTTGCCCAATAGCCTGTTATACCTGGTCTTAGCTTAGTAAGTAATTCTTTATTGTTACCATATTTTTCATATTCTTCATCTAAGATAGGTCTAAATCCTACAAATGACATTTGTCCAATAAAAACATTCCAGAATTGTGGTAATTCATCTAAGGAAGTTTTTCTTAAGAATTTTCCAATTTTTGTAATTCTAGGATCATTTGTAACTTTAAAATCTCTTTTATATTCTTCCATTTGCTCTTTAGTAAAAATTTCTTCTAAAGGTCTATTGTCAATTTTCATTGATCTAAATTTCCATACTTTAAAATGTTTACCATTTTTACCAACACGCACATGTCCATAAAAGGCAGGGCCTTTTGAAGTCAATTTAACAAGTAGCCATAAAATTAAATATAGCCAGGAAAAACAAATTAATACTAATGAAGAAAGTACTATATCAGCTATTCTTTTGATGAATGAATAAAATGGCTTTCTCTTAAACATAGAAACATCATATTCCATGCTTAAAGCTTGAACCATTGATTTAGTTTGCTTCATCATTTCACCTCAAATCAATTTCAATTTTTTCTCCCATTTCAGCCACATAAGAATCAACAGCTGCCATAAAGATAACAATTGGAACCATAAAATAATACATTCCGTATGTGTTATCCATTAATCCATAAATATCAACTAAAACAAAACCAATTAAGATAAAAATCATCGTATTTTTATCAAAAAATTTAACTTGCCTATATCTTTCATAAAAATGAATTCCTAAAGCAATTACACCTAAAATACCTGTAACAGCAAGTGCTGAGAAAAATGTTGAATGATAAACAATAAATGTATTCATATCCTCAAAGCCAGGCTTTGTTAATTCCCCAACCATGCCTGCACCAAATATTCTAGTTAGCCAATCTGTATTCCAAACATAGAATGCTTCTTTCCATAGTCTAAATCTATCACCCATATAGAAGCCTCTAACAAATACAGAATCAATTAAGTCATTAAAGAATGGAACAATTCCAAATTTAATTTGGATACCAAGCAATGCCAATGCTAAGATTCCAATGGCACTAGCAATTAATATCTTACGGTATTTTGAAACAATAAATGTATAAACTAATAAAACAAATATCTCAATAATACCAAACAAATATGTTCCTCTACTTGTTGAACATACGATACCAACAATAGCGACCAATAATTTAATTACTGGTAATATCAATTCTTTTTTTGATTCAGCCTTTATTAAGCCAATTGTTAAGAAAGGTAAACCTAATAAAATTAATATTCCAGCTTCATTAACATGTCCCCATCCAAGTCTATATGCTTTAATAAATCCATTTGTTAAAACATAAATTATACATTCAAATGATAATATTAAACTCATATAGCCTAATGTTTTAAATGTCATTCTTAAAGAATTTTTATCTAAAATAATTACGAAAAAGAAATAGCCAACCGCATAACATAAATATCCAAAGTAAAGGATATATAATGATGTAGCGCTTTGATTTAAAGCTCCAGATTCTATTCCCTGTTTAATGGTGTTGTGGTAAATTAAAGGAATTAAATTTAAAATGCCAAGCAACAATATTCCCTTATAGCTTTTAATGTTTTTTAGTTTTATACCATTCCTAATCATATAAATGATAAAAACCGAAAAATATACAA
>JAFXUP010000085.1 GCA_017524905.1 Acholeplasmatales bacterium
ATCACCAATCCCCAATCCCCATCCCCATAAAATATAAAAAATATTAAATTAAACAAGTTTTTAAGTGAATTAAAATGAATAAATTAATAAAATTTGATTAATTATATAATTAATATTTTTTTGATTAAACTAAGAACAAACTTAATTGCTCAACTCCAATATTAATAAATTCTCTATTGTTTTACATAAATCTTTGGAAGAGCTCCCATATTTATTTTAATACTTTTTCCAGTAACAGTTACACAATCATTATCAGCAAGTACATTGCATAATTTATCTCCTTCATTCCAATCATGATAAGTAATAGTCCTTTCTAATGATTGAACATTAGTAAAGCAAGCAAGCATATCTCCTCTAGAGAAAGCATAGAAATTATCATCTGCATATCTTTGAATAATTTTTTTATTCCAAATTTCAAGTTTCTTTCTAGCAGCATGAGTCTTTGCTAAAAGTTGATATAATTCTGAATTTGTATTATAATTATCCCATAAAGGTTCTCTATTATTTGGATCACCACCACCTGCATAGTATTGTTCTCCTCCATAATAGAATACTGGAACACCTTCCCATACTATAGAGAAAATAACTGCATTTGTGAATTTATTTCTGTCACCACATCTGTTAAGGAACCTTGGATTGTCGTGGTTTTCTACAAAAGTTGCAGTATATTCTGGAGCTGGAAATACATTTCTGTTGCCCTGCCAATAACCTTCCAAATTTCTGAAAGAACCACAAAAAGAGTCTTTTATTGTATAATAAAGAGGATAATTGAAAACAGAATCTAAATGATTTTGATAATCAGCGACATAAGGTGGATTTCCATTGAAAGCTTCACCAATTTGGAATACTCCAGCAGCTACTCTGAATTTATCCCAGAACCATTTAGGAACTTCCATAATTGTATCAATTCTAATACCATCAATATCATATTTTTGGACTAAGTCAGTAATCCAATCTAATAATTTCTGAGTGACCCAATCATTTTCTTGCTTTAAATCCGGTAAACCTGATAAACGGCAATTTTCAACTTGGTATTGATCATTCCAGTTAGTAATTTCACACCAATCATGATAATGAGATGCTTCATTAAAAGGAGTGATTCTACTAAAATCAGTACCAACTGGACCAACATGATTAGCAACAACATCGACCATAACCCAAATATCTTTCTTATGGCAAGTGGATACTAATTCTTTGAAATCATCTTCTGAACCAAAGTGGTAATTTAAATTATATAAATTAGTTAAATGGTATCCGTGATATGAACCTTCAGTGTTTTCTATAATAGGAGAAATCCAGATAGCATCGAATCCCATTCCTTTAATGTAGTCTAATTTATCGATAAGACCTCGATAATTTCCTCCACAGTATTGACTGAGATTGCAGGAACCTGTGTCGGAAGATCTTGCGAAACGATCAGTTAATAATTGATATATTGATCTTGATTTCCATTCCTCCTTGGATTTACAAAAGATTGTTGAAGCCAAAAGTAATCCAATTAATAAATTAATTACCTTCATTAGAATATAATAAATTTTTATTATTCTTTATTTATACTAAATATTTTTTATTTATTTTTTAAAATTATTAATATTTTTAATGATTGA
>JAFXUP010000086.1 GCA_017524905.1 Acholeplasmatales bacterium
GAAGATTTCACTGATGATGACATTATTGAATATGTAACAGATGCTGAACATAAAGATATTTATACTGCATTACGTTATAACCTAATTAGAGGAAGCATTACATCTACTAAGATGGATACTTACTTATCTGATGAAGTTAAAGCATGTAAGATTAAGATTTTTAATGAAGCAACTGAAATTACTTATTTATCTGGACATACAGATTATTCAAAAACATTTGGTAAAGCTTCTAATGCTAATATCTTAGCAACTATCACTTACAATAACACAACATATAATTTAAATATTGTTGCTGATTCAAATGATGAATCTTCTATAAAGGTTCCTGGTAAGACTGATAATTATGGTTTATGGAATAAGCTAGAAGTTTCTAGTGGTCAAACTACAGCAATTGATTTATTATCTAAAAAGATTATTAAATCTACTGATGAATATGCTAATACAAATAAAAACAGAGATACTTATTCAAAATACATTGAAGCATTATTATATAACTTCTCTAATGGTTCTACTTCTTATAGTGCATCATTAGGTAAATATAATTATTTAATGTTAACTTTCCACACAGCATCAATCGATGATATTATTGATAATTATTACAGAGTACAATTCGCATCTGTAAATATTATTGTTGATTATGCTAGTGATGATGTAATTGATTTTATTTATGACTATTGCTCAAAAGCTTATGATAATTACTTCTCTATGGCTGGTAAGAGATTAGTTGTTTATTTAGATTGTGATGATGACGGAAAAGCTGATGAGGTTCCTTCTGATACAACAGACTATGCTTACTTAACATGGAATGATAAGCCATATATCTCAATTGATTTAGATGGCGATGGTAATTATGATACAGATGCAACATATGAAGAAATCGCAAAAGATTTAATTTATAAGATTTATAATGAATTATCTTCATCTTCTTCTACACACGTTGATACACTAACATCTTTAGTTAGCGAAATTAATTCAAGCGCTAGAGTTGAATTCGATTCAAACCCAATTTTATCTGAAAATAAATGGGCTAAGTATCGTAGAGTTGGTTTAAACGTTAAAGTTGAAGATTATACAGTAACTAATACTTCTGTTGATTCTGATTTCGCTTTAAAACAAAGATTATATGACTACAGCCGTGGTTATAGCTTAGATAGCAATGGTTTAAGAACTGCAACATACCAATACTTCATTGGTGATTCTACTCCTTCTGAATATATTGAACCATTAACTGATGCTTGCACTAACGCTGATGATGATCAAATTGTTTATACAAAAGATGGATATAATTTAATTATTGTTACTGAAGGTAAAAATCAACCTTCTGCTGAATGGTCAGTAACTGATCATGAAGATGATTTATTCACTAATATTGTTATTAAGTACAATGAAGAATATATTCAAATTCCTAACGTTTATAACGAAGGCGAAAATGATGAATATAAGCTTAATAAGAATCAAATTAAAGTTTACTTATTAGAACAAGTTGTGTTAAACACTTCTAATTTATTACCTTCTGATGTTTCAGATGCAGTATCTACATTCTTATCTCCTGTTGTTACAAGATTTACAAGTGATGCAACTCAACTTGAGCTTGTAATTAATAAGATTAATGAAAATGGTAAATATACATTCAATGTAGATTCATCTGACAAGACTGATTACGATGCAATGTTTAATAAGGTTAGAGAAATCAACCAATCTCAAGCTGATAACTATTTATATATTTATGAAGCTCAAGATACAACTGGCACATGCAACAACTTCCCTGATTGGTGGGAAAATCTTGCAAAGTTAATAGGAGGAAATAAATAATGAATAAGAAAAAATTATTATTACCTGCTTTCCTATTAACAGCTACATTAACAATAGCTTCTTGTAGTAGTGGAAGCAGAAACACATCAGTTCCATATGGAAGCCTTGATTTAACAAAGACAATTGCTTCTAGTGAAACTAAGGATATCAAATTATCTCTTGATACATACTACGCAAAGCTTAGAAATCTTGGATATAATCTTGTAACTGAAAAGATTAAATCTACTTTCTATGCTGATGAAGTAGCTGCTGTCAAAGATTTATTATTTAAAAATTATTCAGACTTAACAAAAGAAGAAAAAATTAGCTTATCTTATGATGGTAATGAAATAACTGAAGAAAGATTCGATGAAATAAAGGATAAATATTATACTTCTATTTCTGATGCTTTAGCTAATAGCATAATCTCAACAACAACTTATGAAGGTTATAATGATTTAAAGCCTACACAAGATGATTCAGATTATGAAAAAGCTGTTTATAAATATATCCAATCTCAAAACTTAGTTGGATATTCATTAACTGATTCTAATATTTCATTTGTTCAAGATCCTGAAGATGATGAACATATTCTATTAGAATTAGATAAGTTCTATGAAAATGGAACAGGAATTATTGATACTTATATTATTAAATATGCTGAAGAATTCTACACTGGTAAGGAATTATATAAGATTGCTGGTGAAGAATACATTTTAGATGAAGATTCAAATACTAAATCTAAGAATTCATATTATTATTTCAAAGATGAAAAATATGAAACAACATTTAATAATTACTATAAGACATATGGTACATATAAAACTATAGCTATTACTTTCGCATCAAGAAAGGAAGCTATGGAAACTATTGAAGCTGTATTCGGCTCTGCTGATTATACAATTCAAGGCTTAGAAGATTATTTAAAGCTTTATAATACATATTATGCATCACAAAAGGATAATGGTGCTGACTTCACAATTGATAGTGATAAATTCACTTTTGTTGTTGATAAGGATGGTTCTGAATTATCTAAATTAGATGCAGGCATTAGAACATTACTTACTGATGTTTTAGAAGATGGCGAATTCTTAATTGAACCACGTAATCTTTCTGGTAACTATGTATTAGTTTATAAATATTCAACTGTTTATGATGCTTCTGGCACTTCTTCTGAATTAGAATGGAAGGATTTAGATGCTACTACTAAAGCTAAATACGAAGCAATTCTTAAAACTAAGTTAATTGAAGATAATATTTCTTCATATATTTCTACAGTTTATAAGAAATTAGTTAAGAACAGTGATTTAAAGATTTATGATCCTATATTTGAAGCTAAATTCTATAATTCTTATACTGATCAATATAAATTAATCGATAAGAATGATTTCAAAAATGATTATATCTTCTCTTTAAATAATACAAATTATACTGTTGAAGATTTCTATAAATTAGCTTCTATTAGATTAGGCTTAAATATCGTTAATACATATTTTGAACAAGCTTATGCTGCAAATTATATTGATGATTATTTAACAGATGATACTAAGACTTCTAATTCTGATTCTTTACAAACTGCAATTGATACATGGAAAAAAGGTAACAACGCAACTTATTCAAAGAATATTGGCTTAGAAAACTTCTTAGTAGCAACTTATGGATTTAAGACTCAAGATGAAGTTTTAAAATATTACTTCAATGCTAAATCTGCATTATCTAGCTATTTAGCAGAAACAATCCAAGAAGAGTGGGCTGTTAAAGATACTGCTAAATCTACTGATGATACTACTTATTACACATTAAGCGATAGCTGTAAGAATTTAATGAACACATTACTTTCTTCTGGTAATTCAACATATGAAGATATTTTCTCAATTAATATCGATCATATCTTAATCTCTATTGACTTCGATAACGATGGTACTCCAGATGATCCAGAAAAGTATTTAGCTAAGCATCCTGATTTAAAGACTGACTTTGAAGAAGCTGTTAATCAATTAGCTAAGGCTATTTATACTGAAGCTATCAATGAAGCTTATCAAGGAAATTCATTATATAGCATTTTAAATTATATTGTTGAACAATATAATAAAGGAAATACTTTAAGATCAGGCGATTTAAATGGTGATGGAACTCCTGATACTTGGGATGATTACAAAACTATTTATCGTTTCTCATTAAGAGCTGAGCAATTAGCTTCAAGTGGTGATATTACTCAATCTTCTGTTTCTAATTTCGTTGTTCCATTTGCTGATTATGTAAAAGCTTTATATAAGAAGGCAAACGATGAAAATGTAACAGTTGATGAAGATTATGGTGTATTCTATACTACTACAGATGGTGAATTAAAGACTAAAGAAGACGTATCTAAAGTATCAATCAATACTTTATGTCAAACAGTTTATGGTTACCACTTATTAGTATTAAATTCATATGATGGTCCAGATTCATTAAAATATTCTGCTTCATCAGATGACCCTAATGGATATCAAGCTGAAATTAAATTGTTAATTTCTGAAGATGAAGATGATTCAAGCAATAATATTTATATTACTATTGATTCATATAATGAAGATTCTGATAATGCTGCAACATTAAATCAATTCTTCATCTACTATGTTGAAAATCAAAATGGAACTACTACTTCTTTAGATTCTAAGATTTATTCAACATTACAAACATTATTCTCTAGTGTAATTACAACATATACATCTAATAATTTCCAAACATTAGTTTTATTAGATGAAATTGATGTTAAGACTGAAGATGCGGCAATTGCTACAATGATTTCAGAAAACCGTCAATATTTAGTTGATCAAATTACATCTTATGGCGATGATGATGATTTATATGCTGCTTGGTGTGATATAACAAATCATTCAATCTTCAAAAGAGAAAATCAAAAATAAGCAACAAAAAAACTCCTTTTAAAAGGAGTTTTTATTTTACTCAAATTGATAATCATCTGTTGCTAAAACAGGGCTTGAAGGCTGATAAGTTATTCCATATGCTGTATTATAAGGAAAATGCTCTTTAGCCATTACTGTATTTGAGCATAATAAATATTTATCCTTAGAATATTCATTATCATTCCAAGTAACATCAAGACCATACCAGCTTTCATCAATTAATACATTGTTCCATGCATGAGCCTCACCTGTATCAGTAACACCATAAATTTGAATTGATGTAATATCATAATAATCAGCTAAAAGCTTAAAAGATTTAGAATAACATTCACATACGCCTTTTTTATTATCTAATAAGCCTAGAATATTATGTGCCCAATAAGAATCCTCAGGAATCTTTGTATTTTCTTTATAAGCATATGTTAAATTTTCTTTTAAATAATCATTAATAGCTTTAGTCTTTAAAGCATCATTTTCAAGTAATGCAATATCTTTAGTGCTTTCAAATAAATTAATAAGCTTTTTATTAATAATATCTCTTGCATCAAATGTTACATAATTTACATTACCAACTAAAATGAATGCGTATGTTGTAACATCAGTTTGTTCAGTAATTTTTCCTTGTGAATCCTTTTTAGTAGTTGTTGTAACCTTACTTCTAGTTAAAACACCATTTGTTAAAAAATAAAATATAGGATTATCAGATACAAATACGCTCCAAGCACTTGTGTAATATTGAATATCATCTTGATTTTCAAAATAATCAGTTTGTAAAACCTCTAAATAATTAACACTACCTTGAGTTGTTTCCATAGTTGATATTTCTTTATCTTCTTTTGATAATAATAAAGCTTTAGAAGCATCATAGAAATCCTTATATGCGCTTTGCATCAATTCTCCATGTTCTAAATCATTAGCTAATGCTAAGTAACCATACTTTTCTTGATAATCATCTAAATAAATACTTAAATCATATTCATCTATTTCTAAAACAGGATCTGGTTCTTTTTCATCATCTTCAGTTTTTGTTTTATCATCAGTTTTTGTTTTATCTGGTTCAGTCTTTGATTCTTCTTCTTGAGTCTTTGTTGAATCCTTTAATAAAAGGGTTAAATCACAAGAACTAAGAGGAATAATCATAAAAAGAGCTAAAGCAAAAATAAATAGTCTAACTTTTCTCATAATAAAAATCCCACCTTATAAATAGATTATAACATGGGATTTAAAAAAATTCTATTCTTCGTCATTAAATAAGGATAAAGATAATTTACCATTTACATAATCAACACCGATTACATAACAATGAATTTTATCTCCTTCTAATAAAACATCATATGGACTATTAATATGCTCCTTACTCATCTTAGAGATATGAAGTAAGCCATTTGTTTTAACACCACAATCAACGAAGGCACCATATTCAGTAACCTTTTTAACGATACCTTCTAATTCATCGCCTACTTTTAAATCATCTAATGTTTTACCTAAATCTAAGGCTTTAATCATTGATAAGGCAAGCTTATGATTATCATAATCTATATCAGATACATAAACATGTACCTTATCGCCAACACTAACTATATCAGCAGGATCATTAACCTTCTTTAAGCTCATTCTTGATATATGAACTAAGCCATAAGGCTTAAATCCACAATCAACGAAGCAACCAAATGATGTTAATTGCTTAACCTCACCATCGAATTCATCACCAATCTTAACATCCTTAAAATGAATAATTGAATTCTTAATTTCTTCTTTTTTCTTATCGATATCTTCAACCATTGATAAGGATAATTTATGATTATCATAATCTATATCATAAACATAGACAGTAACTTCATCTCCAACACTAACTAAATCAGCTGGATTATTTACCTTTTCTAAGCTCATTCTTGATATATGAACTAAACCAGGATATTTTAAATTACAATCAACAAATACACCATAATCAGCAATAGATTTAACCTTACCTTGAAGCTTTTCTCCAACCTTTACATCTTTAAAATCCTTATAATAAGTCTTTTCTTCATGAGCCATTTTCTTAATTAATTCATTCTTATCATATAAATCAATATCCTTAACCATAGATAATTCTAGCTTATGCTTTTCATAATCAATTCCAATTACATAAACATGAACTGAATCACCTACAGATAATATATCTGTTGGGTGATTAATCTTTTTTAAGCTCATTTTTGAAATATGAACTAATCCATCATATTTAACACCACAATCAACAAAGGCACCAAAATCTACTACATTTCTTACTGTACCATCAAGCTCATCGCCTATTTTAATGTCTTCAAAATGCATAATATCGCTTCTAAGCTTTAAGCCATCATATGTATCTCTAATATCTCTTAATGGAGCCTTAAATGATTCAATAATATCATCTAATGTATATGAATCAATATTAAGCTTTTCCATAACATCTTCTTTATTAATATTATTAAGTTTTTCTTTAATTAAATCAGAACCTAAATCATCTAATGTTAATCCTACATAATCTAAAAGCTTTAATGCCTTATCATAGCTTTCAGGATGAATAGGTGTCATATCTAATTTATTTTCACCTTCTAAAACTCTTAAGAAGCCAACACATTGTTCATAGGTTTTAGGTCCAAGCTTACTTACCTCTTTTAATTCTTCTCTTGTATTGAATTTACCATGAGTTTCTCTATAGCTTACAATGTTTTTAGAAATAGCTTTAGTTAAACCAGAAACATAAGATAATAAAGCAACAGATGCAGTATTAAGGTTTACACCTACATTATTAACAGCATCAGATACAACATCATCTAAGCTCTTATTAAGCTTTGATTGAGTTACATCATGCTGATATTGACCAACACCAATAGATTTTGGATCAATCTTAACAAGCTCAGCAAGTGGGTCTTGAATACGACGAGCAATAGAAATTGCTGATCTTTGTTCTACATGTAAATCAGGGAATTCTTCAATTCCTAAAGGTGATGCTGAATAAACTGAAGCACCAGCTTCTGATACAATTACATATTTTGTATTTAAATTATTTTCTTTAATTACTTCAGCAATAAAGCTTTCTGTTTCACGAGAAGCTGTACCATTACCAATTGCGATAATTTCAACATTATATTTTTTAATTAAATTAACAATAGTTTCTTTAGATTGTAATACTAATTTTTCATCAACTGTTGCACCCTTAGCTTTTTCATTTGGATAAATTACACCAATTTCTAATACATTAGATGCTTTAGATATTACAGCAAGCTTACAGCCTGTTCTAAATGCTGGGTCAACACCTAATACAATATGGCCCTTCATTGGAGGTTGCATTAATAGATTCTTTAGATTTAAAGAGAAAATATTAATAACTTGATTTTCTGCTTCTTCATTTTTAATTGCTCTAATTTCACGCCCGATCGCAGGAGCAATTAATCTCTTATAAGAATCAGCTATTGCATCTTCTATTTCTTCTTTATAAATAGTATTTTCGCCTTTTATAACCTCTTTATTTAAATATGCTAAATCATATTCAGGATCTAATACTAAGCTTACAGAAATGACATTTTCATCTTCTGCTCTATTTATAGCAAGCATTCTATGAGGCTTAATTTTATTGATTTGTTCTTTTGAATCATAATAATTTAAATATTTTTCTTCCTTATCTAAATCATTATTTTTCTTTTTAGTAATAATCATACCATGCATCATTGCATGATCTCTTATTTCTTTTCTATAATTAGCATTATCAGATACTATTTCAGCAATTATATATTTAGCTTCCTCATATGCAAAATTGCTATCCTTTACATTTTCATTTAAATAAGGCTTTGCAATTTCTTCTTTATTTCCATCAGTTGGTAAAGTAAGCATAAATTTAGCTAAAGGCTCTAATCCTAACGCAATAGCCTCAGTTGCCTTAGTCTTTTTCTTTTCCTTAAATGGTCGATATAAATCTTCAATTTCGATTAACTTAGTAGCATTATCTATTTCTTTACTAAGCTCATCAGTTAAAAGTCCCTTTTCGTTAATTAATCTTTTAACATCTTCTTTTCTTTTTAATAAATTAACACCATATTCATATTCATCAGCAATTTTTCTAATTTGTTCTTCATCTAATCCACCTGTTGCTTCTTTTCTATATCTTGCGATAAAGGCAACAGTTTTATCATCCTTTAACATTTCTAATACGGCATTAGCTTGAGCTTCTTTAATATTTAATTGATTACAAAGCTCTTTTATTACTTCTTCATTCAAGTATTCCATAAACACGTTCCTCCAAAAAAATAAGGCCTCTACTGAGGCCTATAAATTACTTATCTTTTCCTAAAAAATCTTTAACAAATGTAGTTATTCTATTAAATAAAGTATTATTAATATAAGCTTCACTTAAACCATTATTCTCAGTGCTATTAGAAGAAATATAAATATCCTTATCTTCTAATGTATCATCATAATCATGAGCATTGTAGCTTTCAACATATTCACCATTTTCAATGTATACAAGCATTGGACTAAATGATGATGAATCTTCTGAATATAAGCTTCCAAATAATGATTCAGTATAAGCATTTACATTCCAAGAATAATAAGTATCAACAATAAATAATTCAACATCTTTTCCATTCTTCTTTGCTTCATCAAGAGTCTTTTGAAGCTTAATCATTCTATCTAAAAGATTTTTATCTTCAACATCATAATTAGTTGAATCATCTGATTCAGAAGGATAGAAGTTTCCAGAATTATATACTAACACAAACATATAATCGATTGTTAAATCTCCACCTTGTGGGTTATTGAATTCAGGGTTAGCATAATTTGCTATACCATCATATGAAGCATATTTAAATTCAACTTCCTCACAGCTTCTAAAGTAATCCTTCTTTGTGCTAGTGCTTCTATTAAAATATATGATAAGTCCAATAGTAACACCAACTATAATAAGTCCTGCTAAAATTGAGCTACATAATATCCAAAATTTTTTTGACCATAGGAATCTTTGTCCGCCTTCTTTTTTAACCTTAGCGTGACTTCCACCTACTCTTTTAATACGTGCCAATTAAATCATCTCCTAAAATCGACTGCTATTTCATTTTATCATAAATGGATAGCGGTTACAATATAATTTTTAATCCTTTTTAGCATGTTCTAATGCAATTTCTTTTAGCTTTCTAAATCTATGATTTAGCCCTGATTTAGTAAGCTTAGGATCATATTCATCATGAATGATATCAAGAAGCTGAGTTAGTGAATGCTCAGGATGATCCTTTCTTACCTTCATAACCATTAAAAGCTTAGAATCTAATTCCTGAAGTGGATAATTATATTCTAAATATTTAATGTATTTTAATTGCTCATGAGCTGAAGCATTTGTTTTATCCTGATTAGCAATATCAAGATTAACGCTTCTTTTAGCATTTGTCGCAATTTCTTTAGTAATTAAAACATCTTGATAATAATTCATTGTTGAGGTTGCACCTAAACGATAAAGTAAATCACCAATTGCTTCTCTTGATTTTATATAACATACAGTGTATGTTTTTCTTTTTGTTACTCTTGCATTTAATTCAAATGAATTCATTATTCGCTGAATGAATAAGATTTCGCTTTGATTGGTTGAAGATATCTCAAAATGGCCGTTTTTGCTCTTAGGGTCATTAACACTACCTCTTGCTAAAAAAGCCCCTCTTAAATAAGAAATTAAATATTCCTCATCTTCAAAAATATCTTCCTTTGAAAGAGTTTGATCTTTAGTTAATTCCATTTCTTCAATAATCTTATTAGCACCAATAATTAATACTCTATAGGTTATTGAATTATCAAATCTTTCAATTTTTCTTTGTTCTATTTCATATTCAAAATCATATAATTTTTTTAAATTTTTTACTAAATATGTAACTATATTTAAGCTATTAGATGAAAATGTAAGCTTAAGTGGATTAGATATAACTATTTCTCCTGCAAATCTAAGCATTGCTTCTAATGTTAATTTTAAAGATTTAGTATCAACATTATTAATTTTTAAAATATCTTCTTTAACATTTGTAGAAAAGCTCATTTTTTACTCCACACAAATCTTATAGATATCTTCAAGTCTTGAAATAGTATAATCAGGGTTTGCATCTATTATCTTATCTGGATCAGATACATATAAGCATCCACAAGTTTTAACATTTGCAGCCTTACCAGCCTCTATATCACTTGGTGTATCACCAACATATAATGTATTTTTACTTTGAAGCTCATCTATAGCAAGTAAAATTCCATCTGGTGCTGGCTTTGGATTTTTTACATCATCACAGCCAATAACAATATCCATATAATTATAAACACCAATAACCTCTAAGCCATGAATAACTAAATCAGTTTTCTTAGAAGATACAACTCCTACCTTATAGCCTTTATTATGTAATGATTTAATCAATGATTTAGCACCACTTATAGGCTTAACAATTTCATCATGATGACTAATATTATATTCTCTATAGGTTTTAATCATTTCATCAATTTCTGCTTGATCGCTTGAATATCTTGAAAATGATTGTTGTAATGTAGGACCAAAGAATGATTCTAATTCTTCATCAGTTAAATTATAATCAGGTCTAAATATTTCAAATGTATGAACAAAGCTTGAAAAAATTAATTGCTTAGAATCTAAAATAGTACCATCTAAATCAAATAATACTGTATCAAATTTATTGTTTCTTACTTCATCTAATATTTCTAAATATGGCTTTTTAACACCAACAAATCTCTTTGTAATTAAAAAGGCAATACCAGCAACAATAAATAATACACTTACTAAAATAGAAACATGAATTCCACCAACCATTAATACCTCTTGGGCACCACTTTTGCTTCTTAATGATTCAGTTATAATTCTAACCATTCCATACCATGCAAGATAAAAACCAATTAAATCTCCACTATAAAGCTTTTTAAATTTTCTTCTTGCAACTAAAATAATTATAAATCCAACTAAATTTAATGCAGATTCATATAAGAAAACAGGATGACGGAAGGCACCGTTTATATACATATTTTGAGCAAGCCAAGGAAACCATGTAATAGCATTTGTATTTTGAATAATAGGACCATATAATTCATGATTACAGAAATTACCCCATCTACCACAAATTTGACCAATTAAGAATCCTGGAGCTACTATATCTAAAATACGATAAAGTGATATCTTTTTACATCTACAATAAATATATACTGTTATTAAGGCAGATATTACACCACCTTGAATTGCAAGACCTGCAAGTCCAGACCCATCAATACCTAATATTTTTTGAAATGTCCATCCTTCATCTAAATTAAATAAAACATACCATAATCTAGTACCAACAAGTGCAATAGGAACTGTAATAATTACACCTGTATAAACATAATCAGAGGCAATACCTAATCTCTTACCTTCCTTTACACCCATAATAACGGCAATTATTACACCAACTAATATACATATTGCATACCAATGGATTTCTAAATTAAATAGCTTAAATGTTGGATTAATCCATAAATTTGATGCGCTACCCATATTATTCTTCTCCCTTTGCAGCCTTTTCATCAACCTTATTGATGAATTCTTTAGCAGCAAAATGACCCATTAATTTTAGCTTTTCATTCATAGCAGCTGATTCAACTAAAAGTGATACAGAACGACCAGCTAAAACAGGAATTGTAATTTTAGTAATTTCAGTATTGAAATATTTAATCTTTTTATCCTCTAATCCTAATCTATCATAATATTTTTCTTCATCCCAGTTTTCAAGCTCAACAACTAGTCTTATAGATTTTTTATCACGATAGCCGGCAGCACCAAACATTGTTACAACATCAACAATACCGATACCTCTAATTTCCATATAACGTTTTAAAATATCAGGAGCTGTACCAATTAAATTACCTGGCTCATGCTCAATGATTTCAACTAAATCATCGGCTATCAATTGATGACCTCTTTTAATTAAATCTAAAGCTGTTTCAGATTTACCTATTCCACTTTTACCTATAATTAAAGTACCCATACCATTAATATCTAGTAATGTACCATGAACTGATAATCTATCAGCAAGCTTATATTGTAAATATGTAAATAGCTTTGAAGATGTTTGAGTTGTAGGTAAATTAGATTTAAATACACAAATATTATATTTTTCAGCTAATTCTAAGAATAAATTAGACACTTCAACTCTTTTTGTAAAAACAAGACATCTTGGCTTTAAGCTAAAAATCTTTTCTACATTCTTTCTTTGTATCTTTTCATCTAAAGAAGACAAAAAGTCAAAATCCTTTGAACCAATTAAAACGATTCTTCCACTATCAAAATATTCAAAGAAACCAGCAAATTCTAGACCTGGTCTTTGGATATTTTCATCACTTATTATTTCATTTAAGCCTTTTTCACCAGCTAAAAGCTTTAAATTATTATCCTTTGCTAAGTCTTTTACGTATACTTTTTCCATAAATCCTCCTTAAGATTTAATCTTCTTTTTTAAAATGGTAAACATCAATAAATTATAAATAACCTCAATTACAATTAAATAAATAATCCATACACTTCCAAAAGTAAATGTAGGAATTATATTATTATAAACTAATGCAATAATAGCTATTGATATTAGTGAAAAGATAAATGCTTTAATACCAGCATGCTTAAACACACCAACCATCATTTCAGCAATAGTTAATAATAAGGCTATTCCACCATCTATTAAAAATATATAATATCTATCTAATAGGAATTGGTCTAAGAAAAAAGCACTAGCAACTAACGCAACAATATAAAGAATAATAAATTTAAACACAAATGCGGCCATTAAGCTTATTATTCTTTCAGCCTTAGATCCAAACACTAAATTATCAATCATGTCTGTCAATCTATCAGCATCTTCATTAGATATACTATCCTTTTCAGAAAGCTTCTTTAAATATTCTTTTAATTCCTCTTTATTTTTTTCTTTATTTTTATTCTTTTTCATTGATAAAAATTCACCACTCTCATCAGTGTATTATTATATAATAATAATATCAAATTTACAATATAAAGAAAAAGCACTAAAAGTGCTTATTCCATATCATTTAAAATTTTATGTAAAATCTTGTATAAGCAAGCTGCTTCCTCAGCTGTAAGCTTAATACACTTTCCCATTCCTTGAGGAACAGCTAAAGCTTTATCTCTTAAGGCAAGGCCTTCAGATGTTAAAGTAACATCTAATGTTCTTTCATCTTCTTTAGATCTTTGTCTTGATATATAATTCTTTTGTTCAAGCTTTTTTAATAATGGAGTTAATGTACCAGAATCTAAATAAAGCTTTTCGCCTAATTTAGTTACAGTAATACATCTTTCTTCCCACATTACCATCATAGTAATATATTGAGTATAAGTTAAATCAAGTTCATCTAAAAATGGTTTATATTTTCTTACTATCTCTTTTGCAGCTGCATAAAGAGGAAAGCATAATTGATTGTCTAATTTTAAAGCATCATATTTTTCCATAATAACAATACCTCGCTAAAATAGTATAGCATAAAATTTAATTGCCTTCAAGAATTAAATAATAACTATCTTTTAACAAAAAGAAGGAGTTTTACTCCTTCAATTATACTTATTTATTTAAAAGTGCTTCAATAGCCTTTCCGACTTCCTTCATTGGGGCAGTTGGTTCAAATCTTTCAACTGGATTACCATTTCTATCACATAAGAATTTAGTGAAATTCCATCTAATATCCTTATCATCAGTTACAGTTTTAGAAATCTTACCAATAGTCTTAATTAACTTAGTTTTGATAGGATGACCCTTAACACCAACAAATGGTAATTCATTCTTTAAATATTTGAATAATGGTTCAGCATTTTCACCATTAACTTCAATTTTCTTAAAAATAGGGAACTTTACATCATATTTAGATGTACAGAATGTTTGAATTTCCTCATCAGTACCAGGAGCTTGGTTAGCAAATTGGTTACAAGGGAAATCTAAAATCATAAAACCCTTATCAGCATATTTTTCATATAATGCTTCTAATTCTTTATATTGAGGTGTAAAGCCACAGCCAGTAGCTGAGTTAATAACTAAGCATACCTTACCTTCATAATCCTTTAAACTAACAGATTCTTTCTTTTTATTTAATGCTTCAAATTCATAAATACTCATTTTTAATTTCCTCCAATTAATTGTATGCAATTTAATTTTACATTTATATTTTACACTCGTAATTTTTGTTTGTCAATAGTTTTTTAAAATTAAATTGTACAAAATTAATAATTATAAAAATATGAGCCAGTTTTCCTGGCTCATAATACTATTCTTTAAATATCTTATCGTATAAATCCTTACCAAATGATGTCTTTAATACATCTGCTTCCTTTAATATAAATGAACGTGAACCATCATCTAATCTTTCAGCTCTTAAAAAATAACTATCACTATATTCATTTTTAATTAAGGTTGCTAAATCATACATATGAGTTACTAAAATAATTCTAACATTAGAATCCTTTAAAGCCTTTATTATTTCAAATCCAATTTTAGAGCCCTCATGCTCATCAGTTGATTGGAATGATTCATTTAAGATTATTAAGCTATTTGCCTTTAATTTAGAAATCATTAAATCAAATCTTCTTAATTCATCATCAAATTTACCAGATTCTAAATTAGTATCCTCTTCCTTATCAAAATGAGTAAGAATAGATTCAATAATTGGTAATTTCATTTTATTTGCAGGAACAAATAATCCAGCCTGACCAAGTAAATAAGCTTGTCCTAAGCTTCTTAAATAAGTAGTTTTACCACCCTGATTAGCACCTGTTATAACCCACATGCTTGAATTTGATTTATGAGAATTAGAGACAACTTCACCATGCTTTTTAATCGCTATTGCTATATCATATAATCCTTCATAATCATAGCCATTTCCAAATTCTGGCATAACCACATTTAAATTTAAATATCTTAAATAATTTTCTAAATTAATAGCTGCAAGATAAAATGTTAATTCTAAATCTAAATCATACATAAATCTAATTAAATGATAACATGCAAGGCCATAATCTTTAGAAATTATTTTAGCTGCTAAATCTGTTTTTTTAACAATTTCATTATAAATTGTTTCAGATAAATAGCCATATTCAATTTTTAAGGCATGCTTCCATCTTTTCTTATCTTGCTTTTCTAAATATGTAGATTCATTTAATACATAATTATCAATCTCAAATTCATCATTTAAGCTTGCGTTAACCATTATTCCTTTTCTAACATCTAAAGATACAGATAAGCCCATTAATCTATCTAAATTAATATCAGTTAATTCTTCTAAATTCTTTTCAATGAAAAGCTTTAATCCTTCTGATTCAATATTCTTTAAGCTTTTTATATATTTTCTTATTGTATATAATCTTGGTACTAAAAATTGAATAATAGTTGTAACACTTGTAACAACAGAAAAAGGACCCTTATCATTTATTTCATATGGAAATTTAGATTTAAATTCAATAATCATTTCATTTAAATATTCTTTAAAATCAATTATTAAATCCTTATTTTTTAATAAATCCTTATAAACATCCTGTCTATATTTAATATCTTCTTCATTTTTTAGCATTTGAATTAATACATTAGTAAATACCTTTTTTGTATGAATATCACCAGCTGATGCTTTAGTTATTAATTCATCTAATTCTAAATCAGATATTAAATCCTTATCAAATTGATCTAATTCCTTCATTTTAAAGCAGGAATTCTTATTAAGTAAATTAACTCTCATTAGAAATCCTCCTTTTAATTTTTTCATATGTTAATCCATATTTAGCTTGAATTGATGATGGATAAGCTGAATCAAAATTAGTTGTTCTTGTTATTTTATATGTTCTTTTTTCTTGATTTTCTTTTAATACATTTGAACACATTAAAACAACATCACCTCTATTTTTTAATTCATTTAAGAATGTAACAAAAATAGTAAAAGAACCTAATTTATTAATATCATCTAAAACTAAATTAGCTATTTCTAATCCATCATCCTTAGTTGTAGATGCAAATATTTCATTAAATAAAATTAAAGAATTATTTGTTGCGTTAGATAATATTTTTTTAACAGCCTCTAATTCTATTTTTAATTTACCATCTAAATTATCTAAATTTTCTTCAGTTTTAAAGAATGAATATAAATTATCAACTAAATGAATTTTATTATATTTTCCTTGTAAAGGTAATCCTAATGATAATAAATAATGTAATTGACCAAATTGACGAGTAAATGTAGTTTTTCCACCTTGGTTTGGTCCTGAAATAATTATAGCTTTTTCACCTTTTTTAATTTCATATGAATTAGTTATTATTTCTTTTTCTTCTCTTAAATATTTATAAGCTAATGCTAAATCATATGAAGAATCTGATTCTTCAGTAAAATCATCTGATATTAAAGGTAAAGAAAAGCATAAATTATCATTTTTAATCTTATCAATAAAATTATTATAAATAAAATAGAATCTAAATTCTTTAGCTATTCTTTCAAATTCTAAATTAAAGAATTTAATATTATTTTTAAAGAACAAATCAAATGCTTTAAATTCTTTACTATAAAGCTTTTGTAGCTTTTCATAAATAGATGAATCAATATGTGGAGTTTGAGGAAAAGAAACCTCTTCAGGTATTTTTCTATCCTCCATATATGTAAAAGCACTTGATATTTTTTTAACAGCCTTTGAAAAATCAGCATCACCTGATTCATCTGATACATAAATATCAGAGCCATTAATAACTAAGCTAAATTTAATTTTAACAAATTCAAGCTTTATTTCCTTTAATTCATTTAAAAAGGATAAATACTCACTAGAATTTAAATAGTCGCTTAAATAGGCTAAAAGACTATTTAAAGCTTGAGATTTAGGCTTAGATTGAATTAAAAAATTTTTAAATTCATTAAGTGTTTTATCATAATCATCCATAAGCTTTGCAAGTTTTGATCTTGTATACCAAGATTCAGAATCTAATACAGCTTCATTATAAATAGATGCCATAGATAAAATATGCTGAATATATATTTTAAAATCTTGATAAAATTCTAAATTATAAAAATCTTTAAATATTTCTTGTCTATAAATTACTTCTTCCTTATTGTTTAATTTTGTATAAAAATAAGGAATTAAATATTGATCATCTTTAGCACTAAATAAGGCTTTAGTAATAATATCTAATTTTAAATCTTTAAAGAAAGAAGGTTCATTATTAACTAATTTATAATCATTTTTAAATAATGCACTATACATATTAGTCACACCTCACTTTATTTAATATAATAACATTTTATTGTTTATTTTAAAAGAAAAAAAGAATGGCAAGATTGAATCTTGCCACAATTATTATTCTTCATATCCGTTTGGATTATTTTTTTGCCAATTCCAAGCATCTCTTGCCATATCATCAATATTATATTTAGCTTTAAAACCAATTTCACGTTCTGCCTTAGATGGAGTCGCATAGTTTGCTGTAACATCTCCAGCTCTTCTTGGGGCAAATTCATATTTGATTGGTTTACCATATGCTTTTTCAAAAGCATGTAAAACATCCATAACTGATGAACCTGTACCTGTACCTAAATTATATGTTACAACTCCTGGATTTTCTTCAAGCTTTTTAATTGCACATACATGGCCATAAGCTAAATCACAAACATGGATATAATCTCTAATACATGTACCATCCTTTGTTGGATAATCATTACCAAAGATATTTAAATGATCACGCTTACCAACCATTACTTGTGTAATATATGGAGCTAAATTATTAGGAATTCCATTAGGATCTTCTCCCATTAATCCAGATGGATGAGCTCCAATTGGATTAAAGTATCTTAAGATTGCAATATTAAATCTATTATCAGATTTATATAAATCTCTTAAAATTTGTTCAATATATAATTTTGTTGTACCATATGGATTTGTTGTACCACCAATTGGTGATTCTTCATCTACAGGAACAACCTTAGGGTCACCATAAACTGTTGCTGAAGATGAGAATACAAAATTAAATACATTATGCTTTCTCATTGAATCTAATAATACTAATGCACCATAAATATTATTGTTATAATATTCTAATGGCATCTTTACTGATTCTCCAACAGCCTTTAAGCCAGCAAAATTAATTACACATTCAATTTTATTTTCTGTAAAAATTTTGTCTAGAATCTTTTCATCTCTTATATCGCCTTCATAGAATTTAGGCATCTTACCTGTAATTGTTTTAATTCTATCTAAAACTACCTTTTTAGAATTAGCTAAATTATCAACAATTACAACATTATAATCTAAATTTAATAATTCAACTACTGTATGAGAACCAATATAACCTGTTCCACCTGTAACTAATATATTTTTCATCGCAACAACCTCTTTTCGTGCTTTATTATATCACAATAAAACATCTTTTAAAACAAAGAAAAAAAGTTAGTAGAAAAAGAAAATTTCTACTAACCATTTTATTATTCAGTTCTTAACGCAACAACAGGGTCTTTTCTTGCTGCTGATTTAGCAGGAAGAAGTCCTGAAATTGAAGTTAATAAAATAGATACTAAAATCATAATTATTGCAGTAAGTGGTGTTAAATTTGCAATCTTTGTTACAATTCCACCTGATATTATATTAATTAATATATTTGCAAATATTTGAATTACATAAGTAATTAAAATACCAAATATACCTGATATAGCACCAATAATAAATGCCTCAGCATTAAATAGGTGAGAAACGTCTTTCTTTCTTCCACCTAAAGATCTTATTACACCAATTTCTTTTACTCTTTCCATAACAGAAACATATGTAATAATCGCAATCATTACTGTTGATACAACAAGTGATAATGCTGTAAAGGCAACAAGTGCGTATGTTACAATATCAATCATTGTATTAATTAAATTAATAATGATGCCAACTGGGTCATTATATTTAATTTCATTTCTTTCTTCTGGTGCTAAGCTCTTAGTACCTGTAACTTGAGAGAAATCTTCATTATAGGTATTGAATGTTACTGTTTTAGCATCATTACCTTCAATTTTATTCCAAGCTGTTAAATATTCAGTAACCTTACTCTTAATATCGAAATTAGTTGGATAGATATTTATTCCATTAGGAAGATATGAGCCACCAAATGTTTTAACATATAATTTTTTATCTGTTAGCATATCACTAAAATATTTAGCAGTTTTTTCACTAAAGAAGCTAATTACTTTTCCAAAGAATTCACCAGCTTGCTTAGGATCTTTTAAATATGCCATTAATTCAATTAATCTTTGCTTATCAGCATCTGATAAATTTTCAAGACTATAAATATCTGACATGTCAAATCCAGCTCCTGATGAACCACCTGTAAATAATCCCATAATGTTAGTTGTTGAATCTGATTCACCAACAACAACATTATATGTATCATTTCTATCGGTTAAATTACCATCAAAAGGAGAAATTGTTCCTGGAGTTAATCCTTTTTCATTACCTTCTTGAGCAATAGATTCCCAATAGCATCTTAAATCATAAGAAATAGTTGATGTAATTGAGCTTGTTTTTTCATTTCCACCATTTTGATTAATTCTTGCCTTAATGTATTCATTAATATCAGAATTTACACTTCTTTTTACCATTTCTTTAGCAGTAGCTTCACTATATAAGAATCCTGAAGATAAAGCACCATAAGATGTACCTTCTTTTAATTTTAAGATACCTGCAACCTTTAAAGTTAATGTGTTAGTTTTATCAGTAGGTTCTTTATAAGAATATTCAAATTGATGATTCTTTGGTTCTGAACCAGATTTTTTCTTAAATACTGTATTATTTGGATACCAAGTAAATGTTTTATTTAATAATTCATCATATGTAAATGAAGTTCTAACATCAGCTTTATTTACATAAATTGGATAATCCTTCTTGCCAGCAATATCCTTATTTGATTCATTAATTGCATCATAAATAGTATCAAAGAATTCTTCTTGAGAATAATAGCCTAATTGAGCAAGCATTAAATCTGTAGCCATACCATCATTATCTAAAACCAATAAAATTTCTCTTTCATTTCCTGTTTTTTCAGTTGGATAATGACCAGCTACTAAATCATATTGTTCTTTGATATATGTATTATTATCATAATTCATTGTCTGAGCTAAAGGCTTAGTTAAAGATGTAATTAAAGATGAATATGTATTAACCTTTGAATCTTCAATATCAACAGCTCTTAAAATATTTCCAATTGTATTAGCATAAATTTGATTTATTGAATCAAGTGAAATACCTGTACCATATTCCTCATCATATTCTTTTTTCAATGCATAATGAGGATCTTTTGTATTATGAGATACCTTATATTCTGTATAAATATTATAATCAACAGATAAACCATATTTTAAAGTAATATTATTATAATATTCCTTTGGCATTGAAAGCACATAGCTTACATAATCAGCATCAAATTCATTTTGATATGCAAGTGAATCTAAAGCCTTTTGATTTTGAACTAAGTATTGAACTAATGAATTAATATTAATTTCTCCATTTTTAGCAACCTGATTAGTTGATTGAACAGCAACCTGGAATGAAGATGAATTCATTAATGTTTCATAATCAATACCGCTTTTTCTAATTGTAATAGGGTTTCCTGATAATAAATCATCTTGAATATTTGTAATATAATCTCTTACGCCTTGAGAAACAGCTAATACTGCAGATACACCAATAATACCAATAGAACCTGCAATAACAACCATTATTGTTCTTTTTAATTTTGAATATAGATTTCTTGCTGAAAGCTTGAAAGCTGTTAAAAAGCTCATCTTTGCTCTATTTTTTTGTTTTTTAACTGTCTTTTTTTCAGCTTCTGTTAATATTTCATATTCTGCCTTTTCACGATTATTGATTTCATCTACTTCCTTTTGCTCATCTTCTTCTTTAAAAGGATTAGAATCTTCTATAACTTCGCCATCTAAAAGTCTTACAATTCTTGATGAATATTTTTCTGCAAGATCTGGGTTATGAGTTACCATAATAACTAATTTTTCATTAGATATTTCTTTAATTAAATCCATGATTTGAACTGATGTTACTGTATCTAAGGCACCAGTAGGTTCATCAGCGAGTAAAATTTCTGGTTCATTAACTAAAGCACGGGCAATTGCGACTCTTTGACATTGTCCACCTGATAATTGATTAGGCTTTTTAGAATATTGGCCAGAAAGACCAACCTTATCTAAAGCTTCTTTAGCTTTCTTTTGTCTTTCTTCTTTAGAAATACCACCAATAGTTAAAGCTAATTCAACATTTCCTAAAATAGTTTGATGTGGAATTAAATTATAGCTTTGGAAAATAAAACCAATTCTATGATTTCTATAAACATCCCAGTCTCTATCATTAAAGTTTTTAGTACTTTTTCCGCTTATTACTAAATCACCATCTGTATATTTATCTAAACCACCAATGATGTTAAGCATTGTAGTTTTACCACAGCCAGATGGGCCTAAAATTGAAACAAATTCATTCTTTCTAAAATTTAGATTTATCCCTTTTAAAGCTTCAACTTTTAATTCTGATGTAACAACATAAGTCTTCTTGATATTTTTTAATTTCAACATAAATATCAACCCCAATCTAAATAATCATTTCTTATTTTACTATACTTAATTTTTATTTCAATAGATTAATTTAATTTTACACAATTAAATAAATGTTTGTGAAAAAACATTTAAATATTTGTTTAATTTTATGTTATAATATTTTAGAGGTGTTTTTTATGGGAAATTTTCACGACCACACTAAAAATATTAATGATTTATTATCAAAGCTTCCATCATATGAGCAAGCTCAAGAAATTACAGATATATTATCAGTTTTATCTGATCCAACAAGATTAAGAATTTTATGGTTTTTATGCCATACAATAGAATGTGTAAATGATATATCAGAAGCAGTTAATATGAGTGCTCCTGCAGTATCACACCATTTAAAGCTTTTAAAACAGGTTCATATTATCGAATCTAAAAAGGATGGTAAAGAAATGCTATATACATTAGCTAATAATGAATATGCAAGATTAATCCATAAGATGATTGATAATATGTTTGAAATAACTGTTCCTGAATTAAAGCATAAGGATTAGCATCAAAAAAGATTCGGTTTTATCCGAATCTTTTTTTAATTTATTTAGCACTTAATTTTTCATCAATTGCTTTAGCTGCCTTTTTACCAGCACCCATTGCTAGAATAACTGTTGCAGCACCTGTTACGGCATCGCCACCAGCATAAACATTTTCTCTTGTTGTAAGACCAGTCTCTTCATCAGCAACAAGACATCTTCTCTTATTAACTTCTAATCCCTTTGTTGTAGATGAAATTAATGGGTTAGGAGATGTGCCTAAAGCCATGATTACTTGATCTACATCCATAACAAATTCAGAACCAGGAATTTCAACAGGGCTACGTCTGCCTGATGCATCAGGTTCACCTAATTCCATCTTAACACACTTCATACCTGTTACATCACCCTTATCATCAACTAGAATTTCTACTGGGTTACATAATAGATTAAACTTAACGCCTTCTTCTTTAGCGTGATGAACTTCTTCAACACGTGCAGGTAATTCTTCTTCACTACGACGATATACAATTGTAGCTTCAGCACCTAAACGTAGGGCAGTTCTTACAGCATCCATAGCAACGTTACCGCCACCAACAACAGCTACCTTTTTACCAACTACAACTGGTGTATCATATGTTGGGTCAAATGCACGCATTAGATTTACTCTTGTTAAGAATTCATTTGCTGATAAAACGCCATTAGCATTTTCACCAGGAATACCCATAAATTTAGGTAGACCAGCACCAGAACCGATATAAACTGCATCGTATCCTTCTTCGTCGAATAATTGATCAATTGTAATTGTTTTACCAATGATTACATCTGTTTCAATTTCAACGCCAAGCTTCTTTACATTTTCAACTTCAGC
>JAFXUP010000087.1 GCA_017524905.1 Acholeplasmatales bacterium
AAAAAGACAACCAAATATGATTGTTACAGTACTTATTATAAAAAATACCTTTTTTCTTAAGAATTTTCTCATATAAAATCCTCCTTCATTTATTAAAATATAAACCCCATAGACATAATACGAATTAAGTATAGCACACGAAGTGCAACAAAAGTGCAACAAACTATTTTATTGATTTTAATTAAAATTAATTAGTTAATGTAATTGTTTCATTAACAATATTAATAGAATTATCATCCTTATGGCCAACTACTAATACATTATATTCTGTTGAACCACTTGGTATTGAAATATTAGCTGTCGTTACTTCATCTAATGTAATTGAACTAACAGTTATTACTTCACCTTTTGGAACTGTGTATCGAGCATTGAAATTCTTACTAGAACTCGAGTCTACATTATATCCAACACTTACCCAACCTGTACCACGGTTTTTACAGGCATAAGCTTTCCGTGGAGTCAAATTTGTTGTATTATAATTGCTATCAAGCGTTGCACTAGTAATATCACTAAGTGTTATTGTGTGAGTATCTGTAGCAGCTTCAACTTTAGGTGCATTTTTTAAAAAATATATAAATACTGCCTAAAATTAGTGCCAATACTCCTAAAAATAGAAATACTTTCTTCCTAAAAATCGTGACATAAAAACGCCCTCCTTTTAAAAATAATTTAAATATATTAATTTTTTGAATCCTCTGATTAATTCTATTATAATACCAAATTTACACACTTTGCAATATGTTAGGCCAATTTTTGCGCTTTTTAATTGAAAAGTTATTTTTTTTACCAAATGAATGCAAAGAAAAAAGCCTAGACTAGGTCTAAGCTAATTAACTCTTTAAATATTCCTTTAAGCCATCAAGTGCAGCAAGACAATCTACATATCCAAGGACATATAATTCCTTTAGCTTATCTAAATCACCCTCAAGTAGCTTAATATCTATTTCTCTTGATGGAGCTATAACAAATACTTCCTTATTCTTTTCTAATTTAATTAATTCATCACATAAGGCATTATAATTTTCATCTGTTTTAGCTAAATTATATGCAAATTCAGGATATCTAGCATACATTCTTTTTGTATATCTATATCTCTTTTCAAAATTAGGTCTACATCTAAATTCTCTATTTCTAGTTCTTAAAACAATGATTTTCTTATATCCACATTGTTTAGCAAACTCATAAGGAATTCTATCAGCACATCCACCATCCATATAATGATTTCCATCAATTAATACGGATCTAGAAATATAAGGTAATGTGGCAGATGCCTTAACACATTTTAAGAAATCATCTCTATCATTTCTAAAATATACAGCCTTGCCATCCTCCATTTTAGTAGCGACAGCGTATAATTCACCATCACCATGTAATAGCTTTTCCATATTTAGAGTAGGTATATTTTCTAATTCTCCTAATGTATAATCTAAATTTATAATTGAATGTCTTTGGCTTTTTAGGAAAGCTGTAATTCCAATATATTCACTATCATGACGATATCTAATATTTATATGAGCACTTCTACCAGATTGACCAGTATAATAATTAACACCATTTAAAGCGCCAGCAGATACACCAAATACACCCTTAAAGCTAAAGCCATTCTTTAAAAGGCAATCTAATACACCCTCCTGGTAGAATCCTCTAAAGGCTCCACCCTCAAGTACTATAGCGGCATCTGTTAATTCATTATTAATATCACCTAATTCAATATCATTAAGTAATGATTGATATTTCTCTTCAGTTATTTCTTCCTTTTTCCTTCTCATAAAAACACCAGCTTTTAACCAAATAACATAAAGATTATATCATATTTAATGAAATTGGCGCAGCTAAAAATGTTTTCAAATTTTAGATGAATTTTTCCATCCAAATCATGTTATACCAATTATCAAATTTGTAACCACATTTAGTAAATAAGCCTATTCTTTTATATCCTAAATGCTTATGAAATTCCTCACTATTATTATTTAAATATTTATCCTCAACTATAGGTGATGCTATACAAGCATATAAATTCTTAATACCCATTTCCTTTAGCTTTTCTTCTAATTTAAAATAAAGCATCCTACCATAGCCATTACCCTTAGAATCCTTATCTAAATAAATAGTTACCTCATTAGAAAATCTATATGCCTCTCTTCCATAAAATTCATGGGAATAGGCATAGCCCTTAATAACACCATCATCTAATAAAACTAAATATGGATATTTAGAAGAAATCTTTTTAATCCTTTCTTCAAATTCATTTAGTTCTAATTCCTTAGTTTCAAATGTTATAGCTGTATTTTTAATATAATAATTATATATTTTTAATAATTCCTTTGAATCATTAATATTTACATCTCTAATCTCTATCATCATCAATCACTTCCAAATAAAATGATACAGGTCTAAATCCATCATTACAAGAAATCATCGCAGATTTCTTATTCTTCATCCATCCATCAAAAAAATTTTCTTCTCCATTTGCTAATCTTTTAGCATATGGTCCTACTGATTCCCAGGCACTAGCACAAAAGCCCTCTGGCATTTCACAATTTATAGAAATAAATTCAGTACCTAGTAATATATCACAAGCATGTAAAATTGGATTTTCATATTTCATTATTAAATCATCATGTACCGCTCTTTTTAAAGCCTTAATCTTTACCTTCTTCTGGTTCTTTCATTTCTTTTCCTTTTATTTCTTCTT
>JAFXUP010000088.1 GCA_017524905.1 Acholeplasmatales bacterium
ATAGTCTAATATGTTAGGTAGATATAATGTGTCTTCTAGACAGGATTTAGGCAACTTTATCAGCATTATATCTATGCCGTTATAGTCTCTATAACGATATTAGAAGTTAGAATCTTATGATTTTAATCATGAGAGGTTCAAGTAGCTAAAACATATATAAAAGAAAATGAAGTAACCAAGCTAAAAATCATTAGGCAAGCCAAAGGACTATCTCAAAGTGAATTAGCTAATTTAGCCAAAGTAGATATAAGATCAATTCAAATGTATGAGCAAAAAAGAAATGATATCAATAAAGCACAAGCAGAAACCTTATTAAAGCTTTCTAAAGTTTTAGGTTGTAATATTGAAGATTTAATGGAAGATAATTTATCATTTTAAATAATAAAAAACACAGATTAAAAACAAAAGTAATCTGTGCTTTTTTTCTATAATAGTTTTTCTAATCTTTCAACTGCTTTAATAGTGTTTTCTTTAGTATTAAAGGAAGTTAATCTAAAATATCCTTCTCCAAATTTACCAAATCCAACACCTGGAGTACCAACTATATTTGCCTTATCTAAAAGATAATCAAAGAATTCAAAGCTTTTCATATTATTAGGGCATTTTAGCCATATATAAGGTGAATTTTTTCCTCCACTATACCAAATATGCTTTCTATCAAATAAATCACTTAAAAGACGGGCATTTTCTTTATATTTATCTAAGTTCTCCTTACATGCTTTTACACCTTCAATAGATAATGCGGCTTCAGCTGCTCTTTGTACTGGATATGATACACCATTAAATTTTGTAGCTTGTCTTCTTTTCCATAATTTATTTAAAGAAACATCATTTGCCTTTAATTCTAAAGGAATAATAGTATATCCACATCTAACACCTGTAAAGCCTGCCATCTTAGAAAGACTTGATACCTCTATAGCTACATATTTAGCATTAGGGATTTGATAAATAGAACGTGGTGATGAATCAACAATAAATGCTTCATAGGCTGCATCATAAATAATTAATGAACCAGTCTTATAAGCATATTCTAGCCACTTAGCTAATTCATTAAAATTATAGGTTGCACCTGTAGGATTATTTGGTGAGCATAAATAAATAACCTTTGGTTTATTATTTAAGCCATCTGGCATAGGTAAAAAATTATTAGCTTCATTCCCTTCAATAAAATGAATACGTCTTCCACTCATTAAATTTGAATCTAAATATACTGGATATACTGGATTTGGAATATAAATATCATTATTGCCTAATATATCAACAATATTTCCTAAATCAGATTTTGCACCATCAGATACAAAAATAGATTCTATATCTAATGAAACATTATTTCTATTATAATAATCCTTTATTGCTTCTTTAATAAAATCATAACCATACTCAGGTGGATATCCTCTAAATGTATCTTTTGATAGCATTTCATCAGATGCCTTTTTCATCGCATCAACAATAATTTTAGGAAGCGGTAATGTTACATCACCAATACCTAATCTTATAATATCAGCATTAGGATTTTTTTCTTTATAAGCATTAACTCTTTTATTAATATCAGAAAATAAATAATTTTCTTCTAAATTTAAAAAATTTTTATTAATTTTAATCTTCATATTCAAATACTCCATCATAAACCTTTGTTGCAGGTCCTGTCATTATTATCTTATAGTCTTTCAAGCATTTAATTTCTAATGATCCACCAACTAATTTAACATATACTTCCTCATCAAAGTCACAAATACCATTTCTAACTGATGCTGCAACAGTTGCACACGCACCAGTACCACAGGCATAAGTTTCACCAGAGCCACGCTCCCATACTCTCATTTCTAAATGATTTTTATCTACTATTTTAATAAATTCAGTATTAACTCTTTCAGGAAATAATTTATTATTTTCAAAAATAGGTCCTATTTTTTCTAATTCTAAGTTTTCAATTTCATCTAAATAAATTACAGCATGAGGATTTCCCATTGAAACAGCTGTAATTTTATAATTAGAATCATTTATAAAACAATCCTCATTAATCATTTCCTTATCCTTTAATAAAGGAATATTTTTAGGTTCAAATGATGCATATCCCATATCAACAGATACTTTATCTACCATATTATTTGAAACATTTAATTTTAAATATTTAATACCTGATAATGTTTCAATTGAAATTTCTGTTTTATTTACTAATTTATTATCATATAAATATTTACCAATACATCTAATGGCATTACCACACATTTTTCCTTCACTGCCATCTAGATTAAACATTCTCATTTTAGCATCAGCTATATTGCTTTTTAAAATTAAAACAACACCATCAGCTCCAACTGAAAAATGTCTTGGTGACATAATTTCTGATAATTTATTTGGATTTTTTATTTCTAAATTGAAACAATTAATATAAATATAATCATTTCCACATCCATGCATTTTTGTAAATTTGATTTCCATAATTTATTCTCCTATTGATGCTTCAATAAATTTTTTAAATAATTTATGTGGCTTATTAGGTCTAGATTTAAATTCAGGATGATATTGTACACCTAAATAGAATTTATTTTTTGTTATTTCAACTGATTCAACTAATTCCTTATTAGGAGATAATCCAGCTAAATTCATTCCAGCCTTTATAAAATCATCTCGATATTTATTATTAAATTCATATCTATGGCGGTGGCGCTCAGATATAATTTGTTCTTGATATGCCTCATATAATTTAGAATCCTTTTTAATTTCACAAGGATAAGCACCTAATCTTAATGTGCCTCCCTTTTCAATATCATCTGATTGTCCTTCTAAAAAATCAATAATCTTATAAGATGATAATTCATCAAATTCATTAGAATTAGCATCAATTTTATTAAGCACATTTCTTGCAAATTCAATACACATAATTTGCATACCTAAGCATATTCCAAAAAAAGGAACATTATTAATTCTTGCATATTTTGCAGTCTCAACCATACCATCAATTCCGCGCTTACCAAATCCACCAGGTAAAATAATACCATTAACATCAGAAAATAATTCACTCACATTATCCTTATTAATATCTTCTGAATTAATCCATTTAATATCTATTTTAGTACCTAAATCAAATCCTGCATGATTTAAAGCTTCAACTACAGATAAATAAGCATCATGAAGCTCTACATATTTTCCAACAAGTGCAATTTTAGTTAGCTTATTTAAATTCTTAATTCTTTTTACTAAGGCTTCCCATTCAGCTAAATCTGGCTTTTTAGTATTAAGACCAAGCTCTCTACAAACAATATTAGAAAAATTAGCCTCCTCAAGCATTAAAGGAACCTCATATAAGCTTTCTAATGTATTATTTTCAATTACACAATCAGTTTTAACATCACAGAATAATGATACCTTTTTAAAGATATTTTCATCTGTTATTTTTTCATCTGTTCTTAAAATAATAATATCAGGTGAAATACCCATTCCTCTTAATTCCTTTACAGAATGTTGAACTGGCTTTGATTTATGCTCCTTTGATGCATATAAATAAGGTAAAAGACAAACATGAATAAATAAAGTATCATCCTTATTTAATTCACGTCCTATTTGTCTTATTGCCTCTAAAAAAGGTTGTGATTCAATATCTCCTGTTGTACCACCTATTTCAGTAATAACAACATCGGCATTTGTTTTTTCTCCAACTTTATAAATAAATTTTTTTATTTCATCAGTTATATGAGGAATATATTGAACTGTAGAACCTAAATAATCTCCATTTCTTTCCTTTGATAAAACATTAGAAAATACCTTACCTGTTGTAAGATTTGAATATTTATTTAAATTCTCATCAATAAATCTTTCATAATGACCTAAATCTAGGTCTGTTTCAGCTCCATCTTCAGTTACAAATACCTCACCATGTTGATAAGGTGACATTGTTCCTGGGTCAACATTAATATAAGGATCTAGCTTTTGAGCAGCTACCTTTAATCCTCTAGATTTTAAAAGTCTACCTAAGCTTGCTGCTGTAATACCTTTTCCTAAGCCTGAAACAACTCCTCCTGTAACAAATATATATTTCATTTGAATCACCTACCTATACTACCTATTTTTTATAATATTCATCTATTATATTTTTCGCTATTTTTATTTTTGATTGCCTAAAATCCATAGCTTTCTTTTCTAAATATTTATGAGCCTCATCTTCTGTTAAATTCATATGCTCAATTAATAAAAGCTTTGCGGTATTAATGATTTTAATTTCTTCTAATCTTTCATTAATATTTTTAGGCTTATTATAAATTTGTTCTCTTTTAGCTATAGTTGAACCTAAAAGCCTCAACGATTGTAATAAAATTGTTTTTGTTGATGGCTTTGTTAAAGTTAAAATACCATATTGGTATGTTTTATAATAGATTTCTGCTTCAAGCTCAGGCTTAACAAACATTAATATTCCGCTTACGTTTGTTATAGCCTCTTCAATTGCGAAATCTAAACCAAAATCATCTATAACTGGAGAATTAATCATAATAATATCAAAATCACATTCTAATACCTTTCTTTTAGCCTTCGCTATGCTATCAATCATTTCTATTTCATATGATTCATGCATTAAAGCATTAGATATACCTAGAGAAAAATTTTTAGATGAAGAAATTAATAATATTCTAAAAATTCGCTCTAGCATATAGATCACCTTTATTTTAAATAATTTTCCATAATGTCTTTTGGAACATATTTTTTAATAAATTCAGATTTTCTTGCTATAGCCTTAGCTTCCTCTAAAGTAGAAGGAAGCATTTCTAATTTACTTAATAATGAACTATCTGCCTTATTTAAATCAGCATCAACTGGATTTCTTAAATTACTTTTATTAACAATTCCATCTAATCCTGCATAAATAATTAACGCAAAGGCTAAATAAGGATTCATTAATGGATCAGGGCTTCTAAGCTCAGCTCTTACATAATTATCCTTAGCTGCAGGAATTCTTATTAGTTCACTTCTATTTTCTCTACTCCAAGAAATATATTTTGGAGCCATAAGCTTACCTAATCTATCATATGAAGAATTACTAATATTTAAAAAAGCAGTAATTTCTTTAATATGTGTTAATACACCTTCAATAGCGTATTTCAAATAATCTCCATTAACAGAAAAATTAACATGATAGCCATTACCTGGCTTATCTATAATAGGCTTTGGTTCAAATGATGCAACAAGACCATTTCTTGATGCTACCATTTTAACAACTGTTTTAAATGTTGTTGCCATATCAGCTGCTTCTAAAGCAGTTGAATATCTAAATGCTATTTCATTTTGACCAGGTCCTTCCTCATGATGACTACTTACAGGTAAAATTTGCATCTCTTCAAGCATTAAGCAAATTTCTCTTCTTATATTTTCCCCCTTATCATCAGGAGCCATATCCATATATCCTGCCTTATCATATGGAATATCAGTTTTATCTCCATCTTCTGTTGCTTTAAATAAATAAAATTCTATTTCGCTTCCAAATTTAAATTCAACATCAAATTCTTTAGCATAATTAATTGCTTTTTCTAAAAGCTTTCTAGTATCAGATACAAAATCAGTTTCATCAGGATATTTAATATCACAGAACATTCTAATAACTCTACCTTCTCTTGGTCTCCAAGGTAAAATAGTTATTGTATCTGGTCTTGGAAATAATAATAAATCAGATTTATATCCATTATTAAATCCATCAATTGCCCGTGAATCAATTGCTATACCATAATTAAAAGCTCTTTCTAATTCATGAGGCATAATAGATACATTTTTAGGCTTTCCGTATATATCAACAAAAGCACAACGAATAAATTTTATGTCCTCTTCATTGACATAATCTAAAATAGTTTTTATATCGTACATTTTTAAATCTCCTTTGATTTTTAATTATACTTATTTATAATTTGCAAAGCACAATCAATACCATCTTTTATAGCAATAACAACTAAGGATTGACCATTTTTCATATCACCACAAACAAATGTTTTATCATCGTAATTAAAATTATTTAGCTTAATTCTATTATTGATAGAATCTAATTTATAATTTGCTAAATCAGAATCACTTGTTCCTAAAAATCCCATGGCAATAATTAAATAATCACATGGTAAATATTCTTTAGTGTTTTCAACATCTAAAATCTTTGTTTTGCCATTTTCAAAAACAAACTTAACCTTTTTAATATAAACA
>JAFXUP010000089.1 GCA_017524905.1 Acholeplasmatales bacterium
AGGAATGAAGCAAGGCTTAGAAGAAGGAATGAAGCAAGGTCTAGAAAAAGGAATCCAACAAGGCCAAGTTTTAGGTGAAAAACAAAAAGCTAAAGAAATAGCTAAAAAGCTAAAATCAATGGGATTATCTGTTGATGAAATTATAGAGCTTACACAGCTTGATGCTAAAGAAATTGAATCATTATAATACGAATGGATGTGGATGTTAAAATTCACATCCATTTTTTATAAAAAATGGAATTTCTAACTGAAATTCCATCATTTTAATAATTCATCGATATCTTCTTTTTCACTTAAATCAAATTCAGTATCTTTATGATTTTTTCTTTCTTCATCCCATGATTTTCTATGACCTAATCTATCAATTTTTCCTTCTTTATATCGTATTAATAAATATAGGGCAACAAAAGCGTTAATTACAGCAGAAGCTCCATTAGCGATGGCAGTTGTATAAACCTTATAATCTAAGAATAATAACATCCATAATAAGCTATTGATTGCAGAAATTAGTTTAAATAGAATTACATTTTTATTATTAAAAAATATATCTATTGTAAATAAAATGTTACCACCAACTGCAAAAAAACCAAAAATATTACATTTGTCAACTATAATATTAACTGTTATACCTACTCCAGCAATTATAAGTAAAATAATTATTTTGAAGGCTAAATTGGCCTTTTTTGTTATGATGCCTATATCTCTTATCATACATAAAATTTCTTGTGATAAGGCAGCATAAGCACCAGAAAATATATCTGAAATTCCTAAAAAAATGTGTCCAAATGATTGAACTGATAATACTAAATTCTTGTTTTTAAAAATGGCTGTAATAAAAATTAAGCCAATACCTATTGCTCCAAAAATATTAGCCCAAATATGTGTGTTCATAAATTTTTTCTCCTTTTTTAGAGTATTTCTATTATAATGCAAAATAATAAAAAGTCTATAATAGTTTTATAAATTTAAATTAATTGTTATTTCATATATAATTAATGTTATTTAAATTTTTTATAAAAAATGTTAAAATTAAACAAATGATAAGCGTTTTTATTGGGAAGTAGAAGGTTTTATTATGAATAATGTTATTTTTAATATTACAGTTTGTTTAATGGGTATTTTAATTTTACTCGTACATTTTGTAAATCTAGTTATAAAAAGAAATAAAAGAAAAGATGAAAAGTGGTTATTAGCTTTTATCACATTTACAATTATCCATTTTTTATGCTATTTATCATTTTCATTTATTAAATTAGAATATTCATCTGATACCTTTATTATATCATTTTACACAGTATTTTACATAATGAATAATATTGAAGTTTTATTATTATTTATGTATATGCTAAATTATGTTTTTCTTCCGGCAAATAAAAAAAATAAATTACTTATTACAGGATTATCAACATTTGTTTTATTTATTATTTTAGATATTATCAATATTTTTACAGGCATTTTCTTTTCTGCAGAGCATGGTCAATATATTCGTAGTAAAACAATGATTATATCTCAAGGTTATCAATTTATTATTTTTATTATAGTATTTTTAGTTGCTATATTTAATAAAAGAATTAATCTTAGAGAAAAAATTGCATTTTCATTTTATTGCATATTACCTTTAATATCTGTTATTGTTCAAAATTTCTATAAAGGCTATGCAATAGCTTATGCAACAATTATTGTTTCTGTTGAAATATTATTCTTCTTTGGTAATGTTCAAAAAAATATTGAGCTTGCAAGGGAAGAGGAGAAGAATAAGGAAGCTCAAATAAAAATAATGCTTTCCCAAATTCAGCCTCATTTTATTTATAATTCCTTATCAGCAATATCTACATTAATTACTATTGATCCTGAAAAGGCTCAAAAATCATTAGATGAATTTACCGAATATTTAAGAAGCAATTTATCTAGCTTAACTGAAACACGATTGATTCCATTTAAGGATGAATTAAAGCATATTGAAACATATATTTCATTAGAAAAAATGCGTTTTAATGATAGAATAAAGGTTACATATAACATAGGAACAACAGATTTTAGTGTACCTCCTTTATCAATTCAGCCTCTTGTTGAAAATGCCATTAAGCATGGTATTTTAAAGAAGCTTGAAGGTGGTGAGGTTACAATAACAACCTTTGAAACAGATGCATTCTATGTTGTTGAAATAAAAGATGATGGTGTAGGATTCGATATCAGTGAAATTAATTTTGATGAGAATAAGCACTTTGGCTTAAAAAATATTAGCTATAGAATGTATCAAATGTGTGATAGTGATTTGAATATATCAAGTAAGATTGGTGTGGGAACTAAGATAACAGTTAAATTTAAGAAATGAGGTAAACATGAAGGTATTATTAGTTGACGATGAAGAATTACAATTATTAAGATTGAAAAATGTGTGCCAAAAAGTTATCCCAAATGGTGAATTTTTGACTTATACTAACCCCAAAAAGGCTTGTGATGAGACAATCGATGAAAAAATTGATATTGCTTTTTTAGATATTGAAATGCCTATTTTAAATGGTATTCAATTGGCTAAGAAACTAAAAAAGGTTAATCCACTTATTAATGTTATTTTTGTTACTGCATATGATAATTATGCATTAGATGCATATAAAATACATGCTTCTGGTTATATAACAAAGCCAGTAAATGAGGCAAAAATAACAAAGGAATTAAATGGATTAAGATATCAGGTAGAATTAACATCTACAAAGGTTTTACAGGTTAAATGCTTTGGAAGCTTTGAAGTATTTAAGGATGGAGTACCTTTAAGATTTCATAGACAAAAATCAAAGGAATTATTCGCATATTTAGTTGATAGAGAGGGAGCATCAGCTAATATTAATGAGCTTAATGCCATTTTATGGGAAGAAGATCATAAATCATATTTAAGAAATTTAATTGCCGATATTCAAGAAACATTAAAGGAAGTAAATGCTAGTGATGTATTCATTAAAAGACATAATGAATGCTTTATTGATCCAACTAAGATTGATTGTGATGCATATGAATATAAGAATAATAATCCTGAGGCTGTAAGGCTTTATAGAGGAGAATATATGACTCAATATTCATGGGCCGTCTTTGATGATGAAGAATAATTATAAGATGCTTTGACATATGTCAAAGCTCTTTTTTTAGCTAATTTATTATTAAAAATGGTTAAAATAAAGAAAACTTCAACAAGTTTTTGATTTTTTGTTGCAGGTTTGTTGCACTGCATTTGTTACAATATAAAATAGAAATACTATACATGCTATCATGAAAAGGGAGTGAGTGGTAGATATGAAAAAAGCTTTTTTTACAAAGTTATTAGTGGGAGTTATACTAATAATTTCTTTTGTTTTTACATTTAATATCTTTTTTAATCAAAGTGTATATGCGGCTGGTCATACACCTCATGATGGTATAGAAGATGGTCCATTTGGTGGAAATAATTGGGATAAGGATGATTCTTTACCAACAGAAGAAAGAAGTGTTCATTATTTAACAAAGGATGTTACCATATCAAGCACATGGCGTCCACAAAGGGGTTTGAAGCTATGCTTGAATGGCCATAGTATTAAGATGGTTGGTGAAGGTAGTGTAGTAAAAATCGAAGGAGATACAAATACTGGTGGAGATTATCCCATCTCTATTTACGATTGTAGTGATGTAGAGCATAAATATAAAATTAATGAAGAAGGATTAGCAGTAGTAGATGATACTCTTGATTCAAATGCCGAAGGAGTAATGACATTTAAAGGTGGATATATTACAGGAGGTAATAGCACAAATGGTGGTTGTTTTGACTTAACACATCGAGGAGATTCAACTAATGGTGCAACAAATGTTCTTACTTTGAGTGGAGTTAATATTGTCGGTAATAAAGCAGAAAACTGTGGTGGAGCTATTTATTATCCTTCTGCTAGTCATAAGAATTGCCAAATTAATTTAAAAAATGTATCAATTATAGGTAATGTAGCTGGTGGTATTGCAGGTGGTATTTATCATGAAGCAAATAATAAATCATTAACATTAGAAAACACTACATTTATTAATAATGTATCAAAAACTGCACCTGCAGGTGTATTTGAGGAATCAGAACTTAAAATAAAAGGTAATATTCAAATACATGATAATAAATTAACTGATGGAATTGTAAGAGATGTTTCTGTAGGCTTTTCAGGCGTTGGACAACCTGATAAGCTTTCTGTTATTGGTGAGCTTAGCGACGAATCTAAAATTGGTTTTTTCCAAATAAAGCGTCAAATTATTTATGATTATTATACTTATTGTACTAAAGATCCAAATGAAATTTTTTATACAAACACTTATCAATCAATGATTCAACATGAAAATAATATATCTATTTATGAGATACCTAATTCTTTAGAATATTATTATGATGGTGAGCCTAAGTCTTTAGTAGTAGGACCTAAATTAGCTGAATACGGATATACAATTAAATATAAAGATGGTGATGGTACATATAAAGAAGGTGAAGCACCTACATTTACAGAAGTTGGTGAATATTATATAGATTATGAGCTTACTACTGATATTGAAACAAAAGTAGGTAAACAATATATAACAATTCATAAAGCTAAACCTTTGGCTCCTTTACCTGTTGAAGACCTATATTATACTGGTAAAGGACAAGACCTTTTGAAAGTTCAAGAAAATAGTGGTGCAACTTTTGAATATAAAGTTAAGGATGGTTATTGGACTAGTGCTATTCCAAAAGGATTAAATATTGGAACATATGAAATTCAAGTAAGAGCTTATGGCGATAACGAACATTCAGATTATGTATTTGATATTGTTTGTGAAATACATTCACCTGATAGAACAGCAATTAATGAAATTATTGAAAAAGCATCCGCTTTTTATGAAGAAATTAAAATTAATTATGGTATCATTGGCATTAATCTAAACTATAGTATTACAATTGTAAAAACTATAAATAACGATGCTAATGCAACAGTTGCTGAACTTGATGATGCGATTAAAGATTTGGAAAAAGCAATGGCTGATGCCTCTGCTAATAAAGAAATTATTGATAATGAAATTGCCTTAATTGATTCTATAGGAGAAGTAACATATACTGAAGAAACAAAAATAAAAATAGATACTGCACTTGTTGGTTATTCATCTATGCTTACTGCATTTAAGCCATTAGTTACTAATTATGGCACTTTAACAGCAGCATATGATCAATATAATAAATTAAAAAATGATAATGAGTTAGCATCAAATGTAATTTCTTCAATTGATTCTATAGGAGAAGTTACTATTGATTCAAAAGAAAAAATCGATAATGCAAGAGCATCATATGATTCATTAACAGATGAACAAAAGGCTTTAGTTACAAATTATGAAACTTTAACTAATGCTGAGGCATTATATGATTCACTTGTTGAAGATAAAGAAGTTGCTACAACAACTGAAGAATTAATTAGCGAAATTGGTGAAGTAGCATATAATGATGAATCAAAAGAAAAAATCGATAGAGCAAGAGCATCTTATGAATCATTAACTGAAGTACAAAAAGCATTGGTATCAAATTATGATTTATTACCAGCTGCAGAAGCAAGATATGAAGAATTAAAGAATGATTTTGATACAGCAACAGTTACTCAAGGTGTTATTAATGATATAGGAGAAGTAACTCTTGAATCAAAAGAAAAAATCGATAATGCAAGAGCATCATATGAATCATTAACTGAAACACAAAAATTATTAGTAACAAATTATGATATTTTAACAGCTGCAGAAGCAAGATATGCTGAAATTTTAGCAAATAAAGAAATTGCTTTAGAATTTGATAATTCAGTTGCTAATATAGGTGAGGTTTCATTAGATACAGAATTTAAGAATAAAATTAATGCTTTAAAAGCATCATATAATAAATTAAATAATGAGCAAAAGAGCTATGTTACTAAATATGAAGAACTAATTGCTAAAGAAGATATATATGATAGAGTTGGTGCTGTATATAGAACAATTAATTCTATTGGTGAGGTTGGATTAAATAGTGTTTCAAAAACAGAAATCACAAATGCAAGACAAGCATATGATTCTTTAACACAAGAAGAAAAGTCTTTAGTAACAAATTATGTAAAGCTTTATAATGCTGAAGCAACCTATAATATCTATCAAAAGGCTAATAATGAAAAGCTTTTAGCTATCATAATTATTATTGTATCCATAGTAGTAGTTGTTTTATTTGGTGGATTATATGTTTTATTCTTCTTTGTATTTAATTCATATGCAGTAATTAATTCAAAAGAGATTCGTGTATTTAAGTTAGGGAAAAAATATGATCAATATAAATTATTGAAGATGAATTTTAGAATTGTTTACTGTGATGAGGAAAATTATAGAAAAAAATAAAAGAAAAAAATAGAGGTTTTTTATAGCCTCTATTTGGTCCTTTTAAATTATATTAAAAAAAGTGCCTAAAATTTGGTTGTTGCAGGTTTGTTGCACATAAAATGATAAAATAGTTTTGTAAGAATAGTGCTATGGGAGAGTATTCACTTTTACAAAAAGCTAATATTTTTGACAAAAGTTATTTAAATTTTTAAAAAAATATTTCTTTTAAGCGGGGTGTTTGTTTATGAAAACTAAACATTATATATTAATGATTATAGCTTTTTTTGCTTTGTTTTTTAGTTTATTCTTAACTGGTTGTATGGGAAAAACAATTAGTGGAATTAAAATGGCAAATGAAGATGTAATTGAAATCCAAGCAGGAAATATTGCAATTGATGATATAAAAGTTGTAGTTATCTATTCTGATGGGGAAACAAAAGAAATAGATTTAACCTTAGATATGATACCTGAGGTTGAAAAGCTTAATTTTTATAAAATGGGTGAACATGATGTAAAAATTGTAGTTGCTGATAGATATACTACAACTATGAAAATAAATGTTGTAAGACATGAATTTGATGATATTTATAAGCTTGAAGATCAAACAGTTGTTTATGATGGTCAACCTCATAAAATTGAAATTAATTATGAGGTACCAGAAGGAACAACAGTTGATTATTTATATGGAAATACATTCACTAATGCTGGTGAATATGATGTTGTTGCGGTTATTTCTAAAGCTGGTTATAATTCAAAAACATTAAAAGCTAAATTAATTATTGAAAAAGCAGATATTGATATTAGCGGTGTTACATTTGAAGATCAAAACTTTGTTTATGATGGTCAACCTAAAACAATAGAAGCAACAAATATTCCAGAAGGAACATCCGTTGAATATGAAGTATGGAATGAAGATAAAAGTGTTAGATTAAATCTATCTAATATTGTTAATGTTGGCGTTTATAAGATGATTGCTAAATTTAAGAGTGCTGATGATAACTACAATCAAACAGCTTTTAAGGAAGCAACTTTAACAATTAATAAAGAAAAATATGATATGTCAGAAGTATCAATGAACGATTTTACAAAAGAATATGATAATAAAGAATTTGAAGCAAAGCTTAATGATACATCTGTTTTACCTAGTGGTGTTAGTGTTTCTTTTAATTATTATAATGCTAAAGGTGAAGCCGTTAAATCTCCTATAGATGCAGGAGAATATAAGGTGGTTGCTTCATTTAAGGGCGATTCTTTAAATTATGAAGAAATTGCTCCAATTGAGTCTAAGCTTACTATTACAAAGCAACAAGTAAATATTGATGGCAAAATTACTTTTAATAGTATGACAAAGGATTTTGATGGAAATGAGTATGAAATAAAAGTTAATGAAGAATCTTTACCTACTGGTGTTGAAGTAACTTATGAAAATAATAAACATACTATTGCTGGAGAATATAAAGCTGTAGCACATTTCACACTTTCAAATCCTAACCAAGTATTAGATATTACTGAGCTTGAAGCTTATTTAATAATTAATAGAATTACAGAAAACTTTAAGGTTAAGGATTCTAAAACTGGAGAAATTAGAGATTTCGTGTCAGATGATATAGATATTAAACCAGATAAAGTAACTGGAAATAAAATTGTTAATATCATGGGCTTTAGGGATGATAAATATATTCTTTCTGCAATGGTTTATACTAACACAAAGGGTGAATATGTTGATGAAAATGATTTATCTCATGGCCAAACTTATAATTATAATATTGTAGTTGAATTAATAGATCAAAATGAAAAGGCTAGTATAACAGTACCACCAATTTCTGGTATTATTAAGCCAACAATTCAATTTGATGAAGAGATTAAATTAAAAAATCTAGAAGTAGTATATGATGGTAAGGCTCATGGTTTAAGGCTTAATAAGGAATTACCAATTGGTACTAAGGTTGAATATCCAAATGGTGAAGAATTTACTGATGTAGGATTATATGAAGTTCAATGGAAAATATCTAGAGATACATATGAAACAAAAGTATTAGAGGGTACCTTAAAGATAACTAAGGCAACTTATGATATGTCTAAAGTTGTTATTGAAGATGTAACAAGACCATATGATGGAAATGCATATACTCCACAAATTAAGGATTCTCCAACATATAATCAAACATTTGATAATTTACCTTCAGGTGTTTCAGTTAAGTCTGTTACTTATTGGCTTGATATTGATGAGGATGGAGTATGGGAAGAAATAACTGCAGAAAATGCAGCAGATTATACAAAGGATGCAGGTAAATATAAGATTATAATTTCTTATAGCTATGATGAATCAAATTATGAAGCACTTCCTAATAAAGAATTCATATTAACAGTTACTCCTCAAACTATTGATTTAAGTGCCATAAAATTTAATAACAAGACTATAAATGCCAATTCAGTAACAGCGGTTGGAGTAGCTTGGATGGGAATTGATGATGTTCCATTTGATGAATATGAAGGAACAGATACTGCTAAAATCATATTGAAACGTTCTGAAAATTTACCTGAAATAATTGGTGTTATTTATGACTACAAAGATTCAAATAATAATCTTATTTTTACTGTGGATACAACTTCACAAAATATATATTATGTTTCGAATGATTACCCTAATAGACTTGGCTATGAGACTACAAATGGTGATGTATGGTGTGATTTTTCAGTATTTAATACAGCAGGTACATATAATGTGACAGCTAGATTTGTGTTAAATTCTGGTTATAATCCAACTAATTATAAATTAAGTGTTCAAGAACTAAACGCAACTTTAACTGTTGTTCAACCATAAAGGAGGGAATAGTGATGAAGCAAAGACATTATTTATATATAGCTATCATTATTTCCTTCGTGGTTAGTAATGTTATAGCTATACCAGTTTTATTAACAAAAGGAATGTTTACATCAGCTTCTGGTGGATTTACAATGATTCCTTATTTAAGATGGATAGCAACTATATTTATATTATTAATGTTATTCAGTTGTGTTGTTCTATCTCATAAATTTGCATCAGGAAGATTCCAAGAAATATTATTTGTTCTATCATCATTATTACTAATTTCAATGGTGTTTAGCTATTTAGTATTTACTTTAGTAGATTGTAAGCTAGAATTTACAATAATAGATTGGTTTGGAACCTTTGATGTAATGCTAATAGCCTATTTATATTACATAATATTAGCTATAGTATTTGCAGTTATATTTGTTGTATATTGTGCATTTATAAATAAGAAGTTCTTAACTATATTTTCTAAAAATGGTGTTTATGGAAAATTAAAACAAGTTAAGGATTCAAATTTAGAAAACTCTAGATGGATGACTGAAAAAGAGAAAAAGTCATTATTTAAAATGTACAATTTTAGTGAATTAAATACAGTTACTAAAGATGGTATTCCTATTATGGCTAGCCTTGATGATACTAAAAAGGATATGAAGGTTGGATTTAATTCACCTTGTCATTCAATTGTAATAGGTTCTACTGGTTCAGGTAAAACAACAACATTTGTATCTCCAATGATTCAAATTTTGGGTTCTACTAGTGCTGGTTCATCAATGATTATAACTGACCCTAAGGGTGAATTGTTCTCAATGCATTCAGCATTTTTACAAGAAAGAGGATATGACGTTAAGGTTGTTGATTTGCGTGATACTTATTCATCTTATAGATGGAATCCATTAGATGGTATTTGGGATCAATTTGAAGAATATCGTGACGCATACAAAAAAGCATTTAAGCGTTTAGATAATATCTATGAATCAGGCCTTGTTTTAGATAAGGGCATTGGTGAGGATGAAGAAATATCTGAATGGTATGAATTTGATGGAAAAGCCTATAAGGATTATCAAAGATTAGTTAATAGTATTAAGGTTTATAAAAAGAAAATATACGATGAAGTTTATGAAGATTTAAATGACTTAGTATCAGTTTTAATCCCAGTTGAAAACGAAAAAGACCCTTTATGGGAAAAAGGTGCAAGAGCTATTACACTTGCTGTACTTTTAGCAATGCTAGAGGATTCAACTGATCCTAATAGTGAAATGACTAAGGAAAAGTTTACTTTCTTTAACTTAGCTAAGATCTTACAAAATTCAAATAAGGATTATGAAGATTTAAGATTATATTTTAAGGGAAGAAGTCCATTATCTAAAGCATATTCATTATCTAAACAGGTATGTGATGCAGCTCCTTCAACAAGAGCATCATATATGTCAATTGTTTATGATAAGTTAGTTTTATTTAATGATACTGGTGTATGTTCTTTAACATCTACATCAGATTTTACTGCTGAATCTTTATCAGACCATCCAACTGCGTTATTCTTAAAGATTCCTGATGAAAAGGATACAAGACATAATCTTGCAGCAATCTTTATCTTAAATATTTATAAGACATTAATTAAGGTTGCATCAGCTACAAAGGATTTATCACTTCCAAGAAATGTATACTTTATTATGGATGAATTTGGTAATATGCCAAAAATTTCTAAATTTGATAAATTCATTACAGTTGGTCGTTCAAGAAAGATTTGGTTTACAATGATTGTTCAATCTTATTCACAGCTTAATAATGTATATGGTGATAATGTAGCTGATATTATTAAGGGTAACTGTGGTATTAAGATGTTTATCGGTTCAAATGATTTAGGTACTTGTAAGGAATATAGTGAATTGTGTGGTAATATTACAATTCAAACATCTTCAACAAGTGGTACAGCCCATAGTGAAACAAATTATTCAACTTCACTTCAAACTAGACCTTTAATTTATCCTTCTGAATTACAAAGATTAAATCACCCTGGTGATATAGGTCACTCAATTATCGTAACATTTGGTAATTTCCCATTAAAGACTTATTTTACACCATCATTTAAGGTTCCTCTTTATAAGATGGGTAAGATGGATCAATCTGAATTAGAAGATCATTTCTTTAATGAAAGTGCCTTATTCTACGATATTAAAAAGAGAAATAGTGCTTTAATGGATAAAGCAAAGGAAAAGGAAGAAAAAGGTTTTAGTGGCATTAAGGCTCAAGAAGAAGCAAAAGAAATGACAAATAGTGCTTCAGATAATGCTATGAATAATGCTGAAGAAATAAAAGAAGAAAAGCCTAAACAAAAGGTTAATAAAGTAAAACAAACAAAGAAAACTAAGAAAGCATCTCAAACAGAAATTATGAATGTATATAGAAATCTTAAAAAATCAAATCCTGATTTAGCATTTGAGGATTTCTGTTTAATGATTGCTAAAGGAGAAGTAACTCTTGATAAGGAGGATGATGGTGATGAAAAAGAATAAAATTTTCAATCGAATCTTAATCATATTCGCTTTCTTTTTAGCGATTGTTACTTCTATATCCGTATTCAGCTATAAAACCTATGCTGATGGAGAAAATACTGTTTATTTTAATCAAGCGTATTTTGAGGCAAATGATGCAGGTATTGTTATTGCTGAAATAGTTGGTGATGGTAAACCTAACGATAGTGTTGGTATTTTCTTCCACACTGAAGGTGGTACAGCCATTCCAGGTTTAGATTTTGTTAGTGTTAATACTTTAGTTAACGTTAAATATGATACTAATGGTAAATTATCTTATAAGGTTTCTATTAAAAGCTTAAATACAGCTGATAGTAGAGAAAAATTAAGATTAGTTGACCAAGATAACAATATTTATGGTAGATATTTTAAAGTAGTTATTGAAAAGGCAACAGGTGCTAGTGTTGTTGCAGAAAAGAATTCAACTAAATGTTATTTACCATATAGCTATAAAGCTGAGGTTGTAACTGGTGTTATACAAGATACTGCAACAGATTATAATGAAGATCATTCATATATAAAATATTATGCAAATCCACAATTTCAATTCCATAAAGGTAAAAATGATATTGATGGTAAGTCTACATGGTATACATGGAAAAACGGAATGACCTTTAATAATGATACTTCAAATCAGTGGCTTACAGGATTTATCAACCAAGGTTTAGCAGATGCATATGGAACATTCTTTATGGAAAGATGCTATGATAAAAGCTCAAACCCTTGGGTTCAATCAGATACAAATATCTTTATTCATTATGGAAATAAGGAATTAATAGATAATTATGATTCTGATTACAATAAGGAGGACGAATGTCCGGGTCTTGCTTTATATTTAGAAACAGAACCACAAGAGTCTGTTGATGAATCAGCATGGTATAATCCTATACCTGATTGGCAACCAAGAAGTGAAAAAATCACTCCTTATGCTATGAAAAAAATACTTGTGGATAGAAAAAATCCATATGACGATGATGATCATGAGCATGAAATATATGCTGATGAAGTTAGTATTAAAAAAGAAACATCTAGACTTAGTTGGATTCAACAGGAATCTACTTGGTATGCTGGTAGTGGTACAATTGTAACTACTGGTGCAATTAAAATTGATCCATATAATGGTGTTTTAGATACAGGTTTATCTGTTTATAACAATAACAAAGAATATGATAGATCAGCAGAAAATATTTACCAAGTATTATCTTTAGTTGATAATAAAACACCTAATATTATTGGTGAATTTGTAGATGACTCAGATGTAAGTACAACTGAAAGATTAAAAATTTATCTTAGATTTGATGAACCAGTTCATATAGCTAAAGACTATGAATCATTCTTTGTATATTTTAATGATGGTTCAAACTATAAAACAGCCGAAGTTGTAGAGGGAAATTATACAGATACATTAGTTTTGAGTGTTGAGGCACCAAAAGAAAACATTAGAAAAATGACTTATGAATTCCCAACTAATAACGTAGGTGATTTAGCATTTAATGTTGATGATTATGGTATTTATGGAAACAATAGAATTCCAGCAGAAATTACAAGTAAACCAAGAGAATTAACCTTCTTAAATGGTGCTGTTAATTTATTAAAACCAACAATTACAATAGATCAAACAAGCTCAAATAATAAGGCTAATAATATTTATAATTTACTTGTATCTATTAATGATGATGGTCAAAAGGATCTTAAAAAGGGTAAGCTTTATTATACTTTAGATAAAACTGAAACATGGGTTGATGATAATAATCAACCATTAGCTTCTGGTGATTTAGAAGATTCATCAATATATAAAAATGTTCATGAATTTACAGAAGAAGAAAATGGTTCACTTACATTTACTATTGTAAAAAATGAAGCAGAAGGTATTGATAGTGGTACATATTATCTTCATTTACTTGCTGTATCAGATTATGGACTTAAGGATTATAAAACGTATGGTGGATATATTTTAGATGGTGATCCACCTAGTGTAAATCAAATACATCCAGCAACAAATACATTAACTAAAAAGACATACACTTTAGAGTTAATGAAAAAGACTATCGCTGGTGCATCTGAAATCAATAATATTTATCTAATTTATAATTATACTGATAAGGATGGTAAGAACCAGGAAGCTAGAATATTATTTGTTAGAGGCGGCTCTGTAGTATCTGATTATAATAATGTTGTAACTACGGATGCTTCAGCTGAAGATAAAATAGTTTATACATTCACATCAACAATTGATAAAAATGATGATGAAGGATTACATGATAAGGTAATCAAGAAGATTATGGCTGATAACGCAAAAGAAAGAATGAATTTTAAAGTAACATTCTATCTTGAAGATAATGCAGGAAATAATTCAACTTCCAATAGTATTGACGTTATTTATGATACAAGAAATACATTCAATACAAAGTTTTATATTTCTGAAAAGAAAAATGATGCTGAAGGTTATACATTAATTAACGATATAAATGTATCTTATCCTGCTTATGATAAGTCAACGGTAGGTACTGGAGAAGATACAAAAATAATCGTAATATCTTATGCACCTGATCAAACTACCAATTATGTTGATGCTGGTGGAGTATTTTTAATTGAATTAAATGGAAGAGAAATTCAAGCTGATGGAACTCAAGGCGATAGTCGTTTTGAAGTTACATTAACAGATTTAGCACCTGGCTTTTATGATATCGTACCTAGAATTACTGGTAAAAATACATCAACAGGTGAAGATTTAAATCTAATAGCACAAAATATTCAATTTTATATTACAAATAATAAGACCGAGTCATCTCCTAATATGGAAATGTTAGGTACTAATTTAGTATTATCAAATAAGGTTTATCAATTACAGGATCAAAGATATTATTATTTAGATGCTGGTGGATCAGATATAATTTCTTATCCATATGGTGCAACATATGATGAGGTAGCTGGTAAATCAGAAGGCGGTTCAACTTATCCATCATTTTCAAATGTTAATGAAGCTAAAAAGTATATTAAATATATGGAATACCAAGACTTATATTTATTAAAGATTAGTGCAAGTACAGCAAGCTTCTTAAATAGTGGACAAGGTACATCTTATGTAAAGGCTTCTGGTGAAACAGTAACAGCCCAAGAAGGACAGCTTTGGATTAGATATAAAAAGAATACTTGGCAAAATACCGCAACAGCTTATAGCTGGGCATACTATTATTATGGTAATGGTAATGTAGAAGATGGTATTAATTTAAGTGCTCTTTCAACAAATCTAAATAGTGCAATTAATGAAGTTGTTAATAGAATTGCTAATGAAGGTATAATCGTTAATTTAGTAGAAGAAGAAAACTTAAATACTAAAACTGGGGCTCCATATTTAGCATCAACTCAAATTCATTCTCAAGCTGAAGAGGCTAGTGAAAGTAAGACTGGTATAAAATTTGTAGCTCCAGCTAAGTATGATGGAGATAAATCAATTTATCAAAATACAGTTAAGATTGGTGATAATAGTTATTATCTTGCAACTAATATGGAAATAAAGTCAACTTCATCAACTAGAATGTATTATTTATTTAATCCAGTAGATGATGCGACTGTTAAAGAATGGAAAGAAATAATTATTAAAGATGGTATGAGATTATCAGAGGTCTTAACTTCAACTGGTATTTATTTAATCCGTGAATATGGAGATAATGGTATTAGTGAATATAAAGTCTACTTTGATAAAACTCTACCAGTAGTTAGAGTCATTATTGGTAATGATGAAGTTGTTTTAGATGGAGAGACTTTAAATTTCTCAAGTGATACTTTTATCATTAAAGGATTCACATCAACAGAAAAGATTCCTCTTGAGGTTGATGATTTAGCATATATAGCACTTTATTCTTTCCCTAATAAAAAATTAATTGAGGTATTATATGCATCTGATTTTGAAAATGGAAAAGATAAAAAATTAGAGGAAAAGAATTATTATATTCAAGTTGGAGATCGTTCAGGAAATATTGCAACCTATACTGTTTTATTATCAAATTCTGAGCTTAGAGTAGAAGCCTATGAGGATGATAATAAAACTAGTGTTACAGTTAAGGTTTATGATAGATCTGAATCTGAAATATATTTATATGAAGTTTATTGTAATGAAGAATTAGTAACTACTGAATTTGCTGAAACTAAAATATTTAGAGAGCCTGGTATTTATAGAATAAATGTAAAGGATATTTATGGTAATGAAGTAACTACAACAGTTGAGTTTGAATTTAAGACTCCAGATATTACTTGGTATTACACAAAGGATGACACATTTATTAAATATGATCCAGAAAGCTTAGATGATAATAAGATTGTTAATATGGCAATCTATGATGATGAATATTCTTCAAGAATATCTAATGTTTATACTTCATCAATATTAAGATTATCATTTGACACAGATTATGGTGAGGATGAGGTTGAATTTGAAGTATTAGATTTAGCTTCTGGTGATTATACTTATACTCAAGCTACAAGTACAATTACTCTTAATAAGCTTGCTGGATTTAGATTTAGAGTATGGTTTAAATCTTTACCTGAAAATGATCATACATATGTTGTAAAAGTTGATAATGAAGCACCTATTGTTACAGCTTCATTTATCGGTACATCATATTATTATTCATCTGAAACTGATGAGGATGGTAATATGATTTCTGGTTCTTTTGATAAAATCGACTTTTCTAAATATGCTGTAGGTGATGAGGTAACACTTGATACCTTAGCATATACAAAAGAAGATAATGTTGAATCAACATTTGAAAATGGTGCCATTATAAGCGGTGGACATATCGTTTTAGGATTTAGTGATCCATCAAAGATTTTTGGATATACTATTTCAAGAAATGGTCAATCAATTGAAATGGCATTAAATCAAGACCAACAGCTAATTATAAACAACTATGGTGTATATGAAATCACAGTTACTGATAAGCTTGGTAATGTTAGAAGATTCAACTTTACTAATACTAATGAACCATTAAGCATAGCTACTATCGATGAAAATTCTTTAGCTGATAGTACCTTAACTTATGGTCATGATAATATGACACTTAATGTTTTATATCCTGGTGATAATAAAATATTAGTTAAAACTCCAGATGGAAAGCGTACATTTATCATTAACTTTGATGGTGCTAAGATTACTTATGGTAATTATTACTACGCTATCGAACAAGAAACAGATGAAAGTGGAGAAATAGTAAAAATTAATACTGTTGAATTTAAGCCAAATCCTGATTTCTTAATTGATTTAGAGGATTTAAATCTTAGAGAAAACTCATGGTATACAATGGTTGAGGATACATATTATAAGATTTCTATAATGATTGTTGAAGGAAAACCAATTTATAAGGTTGAGGTTTTAGATGGCATAATTAATGTTGAATCAGAATATGTAGTTGGAAATACAGTATTCCCAAGCTACTATAAGGTATGCTTATCAAGAGAAGAACCTTCAATTAGATTATTAACTGGTGATGATGAGGTTAATATTAAGGAAGGCTCAAATTATATTTACATTGCTGATGTATTAACTATTGATTCTAATGTTAATCCAAATATTGTTAGCATAGAATATGGTTATTCACAATATCCTAATGTTGAAAATATAAAAGTAATTTATCAAAATGGTCAATTCTTAGAAACATTAGAAGGAACAAATGAAGGCTTCTATAGAATTGTTGTTAAAAATATTTACAATAATCAAAAGGAATATATTGTAACAAAGATTGATTCATTTACAACAATTGTAGAGGTTACATATATTGATGGTACAACTCGTACATTCCTATCAGATGATAAAATGATTTATTCTAATTCACTTATTACATTTAGAGTTTATACAGAAAGTGTATCATTTGAACTTGATGGTGAAACTATTACTGGATATAGTGATGCTGGCGCCACAGTATTTGAATTATATAAATCTGGTACTCACCAAGTAAAAGTAATAGGTGATAACGGTGTTACTCAAAAATTTGATGTAACTATTTCATCTGATTCTAAATTCTTATTCGAAGATTCATGGGTAACAGGATATAACCCAAATGCCTTACTTTTAAATGATGGTTATACAAATCTATCATTAACTCCTGTTGTTGGTAAAGGCGTTGAATATATCGGATATAAATATGGAGAAAACGAAGTTAAAACTTTATATGATAACATTTCTGAAGAAAAGATAATCAATGAGAATTTCTTAAATTTATCAATTGGTAATGATGGTATTGGTGATTACATTATCTATTTTAAAAATATTTATGGTGATGTAGTTACTAAAACAATTCACTTCAGTAATGAACCAGCTTTAAAGCTAAGCAGAAAGACTGTAGCAGAAAGTGCATCATTTGCTGATTATGATTTACAAAAGGCAATTGATTATGATTTCTATTCAAATTATGTTTTAAGATTTGAAACATCAAGTATTAGATATGAATTTAGAATTGATGATGCTTTAATATCATTAGATGAACCTAAGGTTTTAGAATTTAGTAATTCTAGTGGAAATGGTTCATTTGGATATCAAATTTCATATCTAGATGAATATGGTAATTTCTTAGAATTTAGAGCGGAATTATATAGAGCTAATATTAATATTGATAAATCAAGAATGAACGAGATTTATCTTGGAAGTAGTACATATACAAAGGATAATATCGTTATTGAATTTGAAGATGACCTAACAGGTACAGTAAGAGTTGACGATAATGATCCTAAAGAATATAAGTCAGGTACTATATTCTATAAAGACGGTATGTATGAATTTGTTGTTGAGGATATAGCTGGTAATAGAAATACATATGTTATTAATCACAAGAGTATTAACCACTATACTTTAACAAATGAAGCTACAGATCAACCAGTTATAATTGGTAGTGTTATCAATGAGGCAAGGGTTGTTTTTGAAGCAACAGATGATTCAAAAATTGCAAATGTATTTAAAAATAGTGAAGAAGTTTTAGATTATAGCTTAAATACATTTGATTCTACAGGTCATTGGGAAATAATTATTGAGGATTCAATTGGTAATAAGTCTTATGCTGGATTCTATATTATTGATAATCCACTTATATCATTTGAATATAAGCCACCATTTGATTATGAAATTACAGAGATTTGGCAAACAACAACAAAGGGACAAAAAATTAAAATTGATGTTCCACTAGATCAAACTCTTAATTTAACAGAAAATGGTGAATATGCAGTAGTTGTAAGCTCATTAGCTTCAAATACAACATTTAATTTCTCAGTAACAATTGATAATACTCCTCCACAAGCAACTTTAAATGGTGTTGATGATGGTGGAGTAACTGCAAGAAATGTTACTATAAGCGGCTTAAAGAGCGGTGATGTAGTAGAAATTTATAAAGATGGTGAATTAATGAGTAGAACTGATGTTACAGTTGCTAACTCAACACCAGAAATAACAACAGGTGGAAATTATAAAGTTATTATTAAGAGCGTATCTGGCTCACAAATTGAATATAATTTCACAAGAAAACAAATAGCAAATGCGGCAACAAGTGTATTTATTATAATAATGTGTTTTGCCTCAATTGCAGGTGTTACAATCGGTCTTTTATATCATACAAGATTAAAGAACGATTCAGAAAAATAATTGATAATATGCAAGGCATATTGTTATATAAAATTAAAAAAAATAAAGGAGATGTGTGTTTATGTTAAATGCAATTTTAGCGACAAGTAGTACAGTATCAGAAAAGGATTTAAGTCAAATTGTTAAGCCTTTAACTGATGTTTTAGGTGTAGTAGTACCAGTTTTACTTTCAGTAGTAGCTGCGTTAGGTATGGTATGGGTAATTTTTTTAGGAGTTAAGTATGCGAAAGCAGAAGATCCACAAGAACATGATAAGGCAAGAGCAGCTTTAAAGAATGCCATTATTGGTTTCATTCTTATCTTCGTTTTATTAGTTTCAGTACAAGTTGCCGTTTTAGTATTTACTAAGTGGTTAAATAACTACCCAATGCCAAATTTATAATATTGAGATGTTGCTTATGAAAAGGAAAATTATAAAAATTTTACTTTCCCTTTTCATTGCGCCAATTTTGACATTAAGTTTGCTATCTTGTGGTCCTGATTTAGGCAAATTTGATTTAGAAGATGGCGGGTTTGATGAGCTTTATGGTAGTGTTGATGATATAAAAGTATTATTTGAGAATACATCAGGATTTGAAGAAGAGTCTATTGATTTTGAAGACTTAACTAATGAATATACAATTACAAATTTATATTGGGAAAATACTGATGATGTTATTCTTAATCATGAATATGTATATATCATCATACCGTTTAAAAGCGATATGAAAATTGAAGAATTAGCACTATATGTTCAAAGTGATTCAAACGTACCTAATAATGTAGGTATTGAGTTAGAATTTAGTGCATTCTACTTTAAAAATTCTGATAGCTGTCCTAATAAGGATAAGCTTAAAAAAATGAGTGACCCTGATACAAAGATTGAAAAGGATATAAATAATAATGATGTTGAAGTTGAAATAGAATATGCAGACCCTAAAAAAGAAGCTAGGGTAGCATATTCAACCGTAACATCAAGCCATTCTTTTGAAAGCTTTGTTTTAGGAGGATTCCATCAAACTTTAGATATTGGAGAGGGTTATGTAAGCGATGGATGCTTACTTGTAAAAGATGGAAGCTATTTATACTTAAGAGTTGAAAATAATTCAGCTCTAAATAGAAATATGACCCCTGTGTCTATTTCATTTATTAATTTGCTTTTTAAAGCAGAGTAGGGAGGGACCTTAATATGTTTAATTGGGTATGGGATTTATTATATGGTATATCCAAATCAATTTTTGCCATAATTGATAATCTTTTAGGCTGTGCTAATATGCTATGCGGTATAGAACCAATAAAATATCAAGGTACAGAGATGGATTTTTTAACATTTCTATTGAGAAATAGAAATATTTATTATGGATTTGCTGGAGCAACTATTATTGGTGTGATTTTAGTTATCCTTTTCTCGGTCTTTGCAATTATGAGATCTATTTCATCTGATAAGGGCGGACTTACTCCAAGTCAAATATATGTTAGAGTTGGAAAGACTTTATTAACATTTATATTTATTCCAGTTTGTTTAGTTGTTCTTATTTATTTAACTAATATTTTTATGCAATCTTTATACCAAGCAACTTTAGGTGGTTCACCTGATGGTGTAGGAAGATTCTTAGCTGGTGCCTTTGGTCAAAATGCAAGAAAAAGTGGTGTTTCTGAATATTTCTATTTAGAAAAAGATTTTAATTATCGTTCAACTGGAAATATGAGAGGATATGTTGACTTAAATGATTATGACTTTTTCTTCAGCTGGATTGCAGGTATAGCAATTTTACTTGCAATTGCATCATCTTTGTTGATGTTCGTTGACCGTGCAATTTCTATTGTATTATTATTTATCTTTGCACCTATTTCATTATCAACAGCTGTTTTAGATGATGGACAAAGATTCAAATTATGGAGAGATCAATTCTTAGTTAAATTCCTGACGGGATATGGCTGTATTATAGGTATTAATGTTTATGCTTTAGTAGTTGCAGCAGTAACTAAAAATGATTTAGTATTCTTCGAAAATTCAACCTTGAATTATATGATGAAGCTTTGTATTATCGCTGGTGGTGCTGTTTCAATGAATAGATTAATGGCACTTGTTGGTAACTTAATTGCTCAAGGTGCTGGTTCTAACGAATTACGTGATAACGCAATCGCAACTGCACAAATGAGAGGCTTAGGTATGCGTGCAATTGGTGCAGCTAAGAGTGTTGTAACTTCACCATTTAGAGCAGCTAGAAGCTCATATAACTTCTATAGAGATCAAAAAGAATATGGTATGTTATCTGCAATTGGTAAACGTTTAGGATTAAATGTAGCAAGTAACTATGGTAAGATGAGTAGAACAGCTCAAACTCAAGCTAGAGCTCAAATGCAAGAAAGAGAAAATTTAAGAAAAACTGGAAGCTTCGATGGCTTAGGTGATAAAAAAGGTAAGAGTGTAGGCGACATCATTAATGGTGGTAGCGGCAACAATAATGGCGGCGGTGGAGGCGGAAGCTCTTCTGCTAATAATAAGAAGAATAATGTTGGCAATAAGCTAGTTGAAAATTCAATTATGAATAATAATAAAAATAGTAACAATAATGCCAATAAATGATTAGAGTAATGGAGGTTAAAGTTTATGAGAATAATTCCTAGAACCGCAAAAATCAAGGTTCAATTTTTCAAAAATATATCTGTTCTTGATATCATAATTGGCTTATCATTTTTTGGATTAATAGTTTTATTATTTGTTTCAAATTTAGGCTTTGCCAAATATATTTTAATGCTTCTTATTGTTGTAATAGCAGTTGGTCTATTTTTACCTTTTGAAGGACAGAAATTTTATAAATTTTTAGGTTATTCAGTAAAATATATTTTTAGTGTAAAAAAGTATTCTAAAGGCTCTGATAAGGTTCAATCTAATATTGATAATTATTTGCCATATAAAAATATAAAGGATAATTTTATTGAATATAGTGCTTATTATGCTGGTGTATTACAAATTGATCCTAGAGAATTTGGTTTATTATCTGAATTTAGACAAAACCAAATGATCGATGAAAATTTCGGAAGAATTATAAGAGAAATTATTGATCATACTAAAGCAACAATTGTAAAAATCGACCGTAAATTAAGCTTTGAAGCTTATGCTAAGCTTGAGGAAAAGAAAAAGGAAGAATTACAAAAGCTTTTTGAAAATGGTGAATTAACAGAAGAAGAATTAAATTCAAGATTAAAAATAATAGATGATAGAATTAGAATTTATAATGATTTAACAGATGAAAATCCTGTTATTAAGCCATTCTATTATTTAGTTGTTTATGATCATAATAAAGACACAATTACAGAAATTTTAAATGATTCCATTGAAATTTTCCAAGGTATTGGTATGACATCACATATTCTTGATACTAAAGAATTAGCATTATTTTTAAAATATAATTATACTGCTAATTTTAATGAAAAGGATTTAGATGTTTTATCTGATGAAGAGCTTATGAGCTGGGTTTGTCCTCATAATATTGAGTTTAAGCCACGTTCAGCAATAGTTGATGGTGAGGAATGCTTCACATTTACTATTAAGAATTTCCCAATTTCTGTTATGAATGCTTGGGGTTATAAAATCTTTAATATTCCTAATACAAAAATTGTTATGAATATTGCCCCATATGAAAAGCAAAAGGCAATTAGAATGATTGATAGATCAATTCAAGAATTAGCTGCTCAATCAGAAAACAGCTATAAGGCTTCAGCAATAATTGATAAGCAAACTCATATTGATACTTTAGTTGAGGTATTAAGAATGCTTCAAAATGATAATGAAACACTTTATGGTGTTACATTACATGTAACCTTATTTCCAGGTGCTGATATGCCAAAGGATGCAATAAGAAATTTCAAAAAGAGTGTAAAAAGAATATTTGCAGAGGATGGCTTTGAGGTTGTAGATAACTATTTCCGTCAAAATGTAGCCTTTATCTCTACAAATTTATCTAGATTAGATTTAATGACAGATTTCCAAAGAGCAATTCACTCTAATTCAGTTGCTGCATCATTCCCATTTGTTTTATCAAATGTTATGGATGATACAGGATGTATTTTAGGTACTGAAAATGGTTATCCTGTTATTGTTGATTTCTTTAAGAGAAATTTTGAACGTGTTAACTCTAATATGGTTATTATGGGTAAATCAGGTTCAGGTAAATCTTATGCAACAAAAACAATTCTAACTCAATTATGTGCTGAAAACTGTAAGATATTCATTTTAGACCCAGAAAATGAATATCAAATATTAGCTCAAAATATTGGTGGTAGATTAATTGATGTTGGTACAGCATCAGAAGGAAGAATCAATCCTTTCCATGTTATAACAACATTAGAAGGCGATGAGCTTGGAAGCGATTCAAGAGTTAATAACTTTGCTGTACATCTTCAATTCTTAGAAGAATTCTTTAGAGTTGCCTTAGATGGTATTTCATCTGATGCGCTTGAGTATTTAAATAACATTATTGTTGATTTATATAGTGAAAAAAATATTTCATCTAAAACAGATTTTTCTAAACTAGAACCAAAGGATTATCCTACATTTGATGAATTATTTGCATTAATTGATAAAAAGCTTAATAATGCTAAGGTTGATTATGATGTAACTCAGCTTAGAATATTACATAATTATATTTCAAAATTTGCTGGTGATGGTAGAAATGCTAATTTATGGAACGGTGAATCAACACTTTCTGTTAAGGAAAACTTCACAGTATTTAATTTCCAATCACTTTTAGCAAATAAAAATGGCGTTATTGCTAACGCCCAAATGCTTATGGTTTTAAAATGGTTAGATAATGAAATTATTAAAAACCGTGACTTTAACATGAAGCATAATACTAATAGAAAGATAGTAGTAGCAATCGATGAAGCCCATGTATTTATCGACCCTAAATACCCTGTTGCCCTAGATTTCATGTATCAGCTTGCAAAGCGTATTAGAAAATACAATGGTATGCAAATTGTTATTACTCAAAATATTAAAGACTTCGTAGGTAGTGAAGAAATTATTAGAAAATCAACTGCGATTATTAACGCATGTCAATATTCATTTATTTTCTCACTTGCACCAAATGATATGGATGACTTATGTACTCTATATGATAAGGCAGGTCAAATAAACGAAGTCGAACAAGACCAAATCGTTAACAATCCACGTGGTAACGCATTTATAATTACATCTCCAACAAGTAGAACTAATATTTCTATTGTTGCATCTGAATCTGCTAAGAAGCTATTCGGTGAAATTAAATAAGATTAAGAGGTGATTTTTATGCCTGTTGATGAAGTTTTAGAACAAGATTATAAAAATGATTTAATTCTAAAGCATCGAAGATTAGTTGATGAATTTAATAAATATTTACCTGATGATAAAAAACTAAGCTATGATGAAAATTTAGAAAAAAGGTTAAATGACCCTAAAGAGGTTATCTATTTTAATACGCTTAATGAAATTTCAAATAGAATTTCTAAGCAAGAAAAAATATTTCAAAATTTAATCAAAAAATTTGGATCAATTCCAAGTGATAAAAATATAATGCCTAGATCATTTATTTATGGACTTAAACCTGAAGATAATGAAAAATCAAGAAAATATAATGAAAAATTATATAAATTATATTTAGAAGATCCAGATAAGGTGTTATATCAAAGATATAAAAGAATATTAGATTTTGATCCTTCAATTCTTTTAAAAATTAAAGATGATAAGCAAAAGATTTTAGATTTTTATTTAGAAAATCAAGCATTATGCGAGGATGCCTTTGTTGTATCATCAACATTAACAGATTCTTTTGTTCATCTTAATCCAAATTTAAGAAAAATTGTAAAATATATTTCTAAAGAAGTTGAGTCTTTATCGCATCCATTAATGGTTTATAAATGGAATAGGGGAGAAACCTATATGACATTTCCTTATAATATGACTAAAGAACAAGCCTTGCTTATAGCTGAAGGTAATCCTTTATATTTATCTAAGGAAAATCCTTTAAAGGAAAAATTCTATCCTAAAATCGATGAAAATGCAGCTAATTTAAATGGACTTGCTGGATTAGAAAAAATTGAAGCTAATGGAATCGAAATAGGACCAGGCTTCTTTACAAAATATAAGGCATTTAAATTTGATGATAAAAAGAATGAAAATGTTGAAATCTCTTTAGAGGATGCAGTTAAATTAAAGGAAAAAGGTGTAGAAGTTGAAATCAAAGAAAGAACTAAAGAGGAACGCTTTGAAATCAATAAAATAAATAGAGCCTACGAAAAAGAATTTAATAATATCTTTAAAAAGAGATTTGCTAATAATTATGATAAAAAAGAATTTGATCTTAATAGACTTGTTTTTAAAAATCGTGGAAGCTTCATAGAAAGATTTTTTAGAAGAACATCTAGAGAATATCGTGAATTCATTAAAACCTTTAAAGATTATAATGATCCAAATTCTAAGGATTATTTAAATGAAGAAAGATTAAGAGAAAAGGCTAAATTATATTATGATTATAAATTACCTCAAGGTATTTATTATAAGGGTGATTTAGTTGGACGTGGCAGATTAAAATTTGTATCTGCAGTTATTAAAACAATTGATTCAATGGCATCAAAAGAAGAAGTTGCAAGAGAAATTAATGAAAACATTATGGAAGATTCCTATAAAGAACCTGCCGTAAAGGAGCATGAGGTTAAAGAAGAAGTTATTTCAAATGAAATCATTGATGATATTAATTTAGAAAAAAATAAGAACGACGACTTAGTTTTATAAAAAAAATAAAATTAAACACATCTCATTAAATATTTTATTAATTTTAGGAATGCTTAAGCATTCCTTTTTTGTTGCAGGTTTGTTGCGCATGATGTGTTAAGATGTATTTGTAAAATGAAAAAGTGTATATAAATATACACTTAAAAATAGCACTAATTTATTTCAAATTATTTGGGGAGGAAATAGTATGAAATATGATTATATAAGAGGTCGATGATGAATTTGCAGAAATAAATAAAAATTTAGTTCAAAGCGATATACAAATTCATCAAGAAATCGATAAAAATGGAGGTAATGAATAATGCGTAAGGAACAATTAACAAAGGTATTAAATTATTTAGATAAGCTAAAAGCAAAGGGTGGAGCCTATAAGGATTACTCTACATCTATTGAGCTTTTATCATCTAGATTATTAGATTATTATACTCCTGATATTTATAATAAATATAAAAATATTACTGAAGAAGAATATGAAGAATTAGATAATTTATTTAAAGATGCCATTGAAAAATCAGATGCATTTTTAGCAGAGGATAATAGTGATAATGCTGAAGTTCTTACTATTAAAAAAAGAATTAGTAAGCAAATTAGAACTGATTTCTTATCTGATTATTATTTAGATTTTAAAAAGGTTGATGTAAAAAGTGGAAAGCCATTTTATGAGGAAATGGATAAAAATAAAAATAAATCAATTGGCGATATAAGCTCAAGTAAAATATATAATGATGGTTTATTTTTAAAGGATGATTTAACTGTTGGTGATGGAAATGATAGTATAACTGGTACTTTCATTTATGAAACTAATTATGACCCTGATAAAGAAATTGATGCTTTAATTAAGGAATTTGGTGTTAAATTTCCTGAATATAAGTCTTATTTCCAATCATTAAAGGATCCTCTTAAATTAAATGAATTAGCAAGTATTACAAATGAAGAAATGATTAATAATAAGGGTGATTTAAATTATTTCTTTGATAAAAATCTAGAAAATCTTTCTCAAATGGATAATTTTGAACAAAGAAAGCATAATTTAGAATTCTTAAATGCTAATGCTCAGTTTATTTTAAAACTTAGACCTATTTTAAAAAATGTTAATGATTATTCATTAGAATTAGATATTAAAAAGGGTACAAATCTAGATAGAAGAAATGTAGCATTTACTAATGTTGCTAAGCTTTTAGATAGTGAGGGTGTTGTTGCAAACGCAAGATCTGTTGCTATTGAGAAAAATGCAGAAGATAAAACTGAATATCAAGCAGGTACTTTTATTGAAAAAACTGAAGGTATAACAATTAAAGAGCTTGATGCAATTGATGAAATCCGTGGTATAAAAATTGAGGATTGGGATACAGTTGAAGCTAAAAGATCTTTAGCTAATTTACAGGTAATTGATTATATTTGCGGTAATATTAATAGAAATCGGGATAATATTAAATTAGTATTTGATCCTGTAACAAAAAAATTAAAAAATGTTGTTGGTATCAATAATGAAAAATCATTTGCTAAAGAAAAAACAAAGGAAGCAGAAGCATCTGATTTAGAAAAGATTAAGGTTATTGATGCAGAAATGGCTAAAAATATTTTAGCCTTTGAAGAGCATGAATTTAAATCATCATTATTATGTCAGGGCTTAAGTGAACCAGAGGTTCAAGCTTCTTGGAAAAGAGTTCAAAACCTACAAGGTTTAATTAAAAATCCTAAAGTATTAGATGATAAAGATAATGCAAAAGAAAAGCTTGATAATGAAAAGCTATTAGTTTTATCTGATAAGGATTGGGAAAAATTATCCTTAAATGATTTAGCAAAAGGTAAGGAAAATATCTTTAAAACAGCAGTTGATGCTCAAAAATCAATTACTAGTGAGGCAACAGTTGATAATGATATATTAACTAAATATCATGTTGTTAAGCAATCTTATAATGATATGCTACTTAAAGGAAATTCTTTATATAGTGAAGCTAAAAAATATGAACCATTTATGAATACATCTAAGCGTTATAGTAATGTGCTTAAGGGATTAGAGGATTATTATAATGCTCCATCATTAGAAGCTAAGGATGCTAAGCTTGAAAAGCTTAATGAGCTTGTAGATGCTTATAATAATGAAAAAATCCGTGATGGTGTAATTGATTTAAATGGAAATGTTTCAAAAAAATTAAAGGGTAGCGAATTAGATAGAATTAATATGATGGGTAAGATTACTAATTTTACTAAAGCTGCAGTTATTATGAGAAAAGAGCTTAATGAGGTTAAAGCTTTAAAGGAAAATGACGAAAAGAAGGTTGATGAAATCAACGCAACATTCCGTCGTGGTAAATATGAAAATTATGCTAAATTATATAAGGATGATGATGGTAAGGTTTTCGTTAATGCTAATATTTTAAATAGAGAAAAAGAAAACGTAACAAATTTAGCTAATACTAAAAAACAAATTGATAATTTAGAAAATGATGAATTCTTAAGTAAGAATGCTTTAAAGAAGCATCAGCTAGAAAGTGCTAAAAATTATCTTGAAAGCTCAATTGAAACTTATAAAAAACAACTAAAGATTGATTATGTTCATGGGGTAATTCCAAAAGAATATTATGATTATAAGATGGATAAATATGAAAAAGGTATTTTTGAACCTCTAAAGGATGAGGAAATGTTTGCAGCGGGAGATCCTAATTCAGATATGTTCAAAAATGAATTCCAAGAACAAATCAAAGAAGAGGTTGATTTAGATAAGCTAGATATTAGTATGTTATCTGATGAACCTGAAAAGGAATTAGAAAATGAAATAAAGAATAATCAAGAAGAAAATGATAATTCAAATGAAAAAGAAAATGAATTAGATAATTCATTTGAGCTTAATAGTAATTTTGAAGATAGTAAGGATTCTATCGAACAATAATTATTTTGGGAGGTTATAAAAAATGGGAAAATTATATGATGAAGTAAAAGAAAGATTTGAAAAAATCAAAAAATATAGTGAAGATGAAAAAGTTGTTTATATGAAATGTAAAACTTTTCCTAAGGCTTATGAGGATTTAGAAAATATCATTGCCTTTAATACATTAATTGGTGAAATTAATAATAATGCTTCACATTATTTTCAAACTGAAGAAAAATTTAGAGAATTTATTGATAAGCATAGAGAATATTTTTCTGATAGCTATTTAGAAAATATTCCTTATGTTAAAAAATCTAATCGTATTACTGAAAAATTATCAAATTATGAAAAAATAATTGATGATATTGAAAAGGAAATTGGTGAGGAAAAAACTTTAGATCTTATTGCTGAATATAAATATAAATTAGAAAATAGAAAGAGCAATTATCAAAAGCCATTAATTCCTTTTATTGATGGTGTTAAAAATGAATTAGATACAATTCTTAAAAATGATGCTTCAATAAATAAAGAACAATTAATTGAGGATTTAGATTATCTTGGAAATCATTTATTTGTTAAAGAGGTTCCAGGACCAACAGAGGATTTAATTGAGGATGTCAGTGTTGCAAGACAGATTGGTGCAAAGGCAAATTTAGGTATTTTTGCAGATGAGCATAACGTTAATCCTCAAAAATTAAATGCTTTAGCAGCTGATATTAAAATCATTGAGATTAATGTATCAAATGAAGAGGATGTTAAATTAACAAAGCCTATTGTAAATGAGGTAAAGGTTTCAAATAAATTTAAGGCTAAGGTTTTAGATCTTGATAAATTTATTACTGATTTAGGTATTCCATCTACTAATTTAGTAGGTGAGAGTGATATTAAAGCCTATGGCTTAGTAGATTATTTTAAAATAGCTCGTGAGACTACTGATATAATGGGAAAATATCAAAAGTCTACTGATCCTTTAGAAAAAAAGGAATTCTTGCAAGGTTTATCATTTAAAAGAAGACAATTAGAGGATATCGAGAATAAATATGAACAAATATTTAAAAAGATTGAATCATCATTTGATTTAAATAAGATTAGCTTAAATGGTAATTTATATTCTGGAAGAAAATATGATTTCGATGAAAAAAATATTGGTAATTTCTTACCTAATTTACCTCAAAAATGGGATGAAAAGAATGCAGCTCCAGCAATTATTTTAAGTGGCTTATGCCAATTAAAGGGTGCAGCTTCAAAGGCTGGTGTTACACTAGAAGAATATTTAGATAAGCCAGTTGAATCATTCTTAAATAATGCAGAAAAGCTTACTCAAGATATATTTAAAAATGAATATAGAACAAGACAAATGCCATTAGGTAAAAGACTTGCCCATGCCTTTTTGCATGGTGATGAGCTAAGATCTAATTTAGATAGAATTGCTTATTTAAATAGAGGTATAGAATTCATTACTAATACAGAAGATTTTAGCGATAATACATTAACAAATGTAATTGGTGCTAATATTGGTATGAATTATTTTAGAATGTTTGATCGTACAGCAGATAAGATGTTTTTAAATGGTGAGGAGCCTTCTTATTATAGTATTAAGAATGTATTTGCTGGTGGTGAATTAACAGACAATTTATATGAATTATCAGAAAATTATTACAATGTTAATATTGAAAAGGGACCTACCTTAAAATATGAGCATGTTGTAAAAGATATTAATGGTAATTATGAAGCTAAAAATGAAAATGATAAATTATTAAAAAATCTAAAGGATTATTTAGTTGAAAGAACTGAAATGAATAACCATGTTGCAGAAAGCCTACAAAATGATGGTGGTGCATTAGTAGAAAGCGTCCCTGTTGGTGTAGTATTTATGGGTGCAAAAAAGTATTATGATGATTTTATCAAAATGAATAATAAGGATTTATTTAGCTATGATGATAAAACAAGAAATGCATTATTTAAATTTATGAAAGATCCTGTCCAAGCATTCGTTTGTAAATTTAAAGGACAAATGCAGCTTTCAAAGCAAACAATTAGAGATTTAAAGGCTTGTTATAAGGAAGAAAATGATAGAATAAATGGAGAAAATCCAGAAAAATTTAGACGCTCATTTGAAAAGAGTAATCATATGATGGATGGCTTCAATGTAGGTAAGAGTGTCCAAAGAATTATAAGTGATAATAAAGGTGGCTGGGGTGAATGGTTAGGAAGAACTACATCTAAGCAATATAAAGCCTTAATTAGTGCAATGGAAAATGCACAAAATCCACAAAGTCCAACCTATGGTGATTATGGTAATGCAAGCTATTTTGCTCAAAAATATATTGAGCATAAAATGCCAGCAGGTGTTAAATTTGAAGATTTAAAGCCTATTGAAAAGAAAAGAATAGAATTTTCTATTTCTGTAATTAACGCATGCAAGGATATGGAAAAAACTCAAAATGAAATTAGAATGGATAATAATATTATTAATAATGAAATAGATAATGATTTCCATAATCAGCTTGAAGATGATGTTAATTATTTAAATAAACAAAATCCTTCAAATCAAATTAAAGAAGAAGCAAACGAAGAAGAGATTAATACAAATTCAAATAATATCATTAAAGATGATAATGAAATTGATATGAATAATTAGCGTAATTTTTATTACGATTTCTACAATGATATATTTTTAAACTATTTAGTCTACAATAAATTTATATGTTGTAGAATTGATAGATTAAAATTATTAGTAATTATTTTTTAGATATATTAAAATATACTTGTAATACATTTATACAACAAGGAGGGTTATAAATGAAATTTAAAAAAATATTATTTACTTTAGGTGCAGTATTTGCATTTTCGCTAGCTGCTTGTAGTGGCAATTCAAATTCTAATACACCTTCAGAAGGTGAAGGTGGACAAACTCCTCAAGCAGATGTTTCAACACCAACTTATTTAACTTTTATTGATGAAGGTAAAATTAGAATTGATATTATGGATCAAACATTAGCTTCTAATTTCACTTATGGAAATGGAGTAGTTGAATCTACTAAGCAAATGACACATTCTTCAACTGCTAAATTAGCAATAAGAGGAGATATTACAGCAGCCAATGTTAACTTTATCGTTGTTATAGATAATGACGGTACATCTTCAGATAGAGTTAGCTATCATCCTGGTATTCTAAAGGAAAGCTTAGAAGAATTCTTAAATGGTACAATTGATATTGCAACTGGTAAGAGAATTTATGTTGCAATTTCAACTGGTAAAATTAATTGGACTAAGGGCTTAAATACTGCATTAGACCAAAAGCTTATCGCATATAATAGTTAATAGGTTAATTAAAAGCTGCAAAAATTTGCAGCTTTTTTCTTTGTTTTTGAATATGAGTGTTGCACATTTGTTGCATATAATGTGTTAAATTATAATTAGAAGTGTGTTTTTTATTGTGCTTTTAATTAATAAATTTAATATAAAGGAGATCGTTTTTTATGAAAAAAAGATTGTTAGGGATTAGTTTAGGTATATTATCTTTTTTTAC